>JAIEMI010000273.1 GCA_019752235.1 Rhodospirillaceae bacterium | reverse complement strand
CTTGCCGTAAATGCGTGGAATCACCCACGAGCGCATCCGCCATACCCGGCGTGCACTCGATACTGAACTTCAAGTTTTTCTCAATGGCTAGCGGCGCCATAAGGTCGCGCACTTCGTTTTTCAGTTCGTTTAGGCTGAAGGGCGCAAGTTCGATCACTGCACGCCCCGCTTCGATCTTGGAAAAGTCTAGCAGGTCGTTAAGGAGCGACAACAGCACGCGACCGGACTTGGCAATGCGACCGACTTTCTCTGCCTGGCTTGCCGGCATTTGATCGTCCATGAGCAGGTCGGCGATGCCAAGAATGGCGGTCATAGGTGTGCGTAGTTCATGGCTCATGGTCGCCAGAAATTCAGACTTGGCTAAGTTGGCTGCTTCGGCTTCGCGGCGTCCGGCATCGAGATAGCGCCGGAATCTAGAGACTGAAATCAATGGGCCGAGGGAGGCCACCAGCGCGGCGGCTGTGTGGGTAAGCCATGTCGTGAAAACCAAAGATCCCGCTGGGGGTCTTGGCGGCGGGAGAATACCGAAATCGAAAAGGCCAAAAATTCCAATAATAGCCGCGACGGAAAAACCTATGGTGATGATGCCGTATTTCTCACCGAAAAACACCGCAGCCATAATGGAAGCTGAGATAAAGTATACTAAGGCCGTCGGAGAACCAAAGGAGACGTGTCCGCCAATGCCGATCATAAGCATGACGCCGACTAGCGCCCTTGCACGAACAGCGTAAGGGAAGTGCTTTCGTCCGATGGTTAAGATGAACATGATCGCCACGAGGACGATGTGCAGCGCCATGATCGGCAGCCAGCCCTGCTCCACAATACGTGACAAGCTGAGGATTAGAGCGAGGAATGCGGCGGGGAGCATCCAACGATACACCGTGTCGCAGACGTCGGCTCTCACGTCTGCGATGGACTTAATGTTAGTCGCTGTCAAATTATGGACTCCCTTCTCATCCCGAAAGTACGAGATTAGTACCCTTGATGGGTAGCGCCTTTGTGATCCCGGATTTGGCGTCTGGGGGACTGGCTGCGTTTGTCGTCGTTCAAATAAACGTGTGTAGTCTTACAATAGCTGGGAGCGAATGTTCTTGATGAGTAGGGAATGGCTATATCCCTCATAAGAAAACGCCCCGCAGCCGGAGCTGCGAGGCGTTAGAGTCGAGGTTTAGAAATGGCGGTTTTACTTGGGTTTCAGTGGATCAAAACACCACTAAAAAGTCTAACGCGCCAGCCCCTAAGTCATTGTAGTTGGGCAGGAATTTCCTTAAACACTATAATACATTTCGTACTCGATCGGGTGCGGCGTCGTTTCGATACGCATCACTTCGGGCATTTTCAGATCGATCCAGGAGTCGATGAAGTCCTTGTTGAAGACGTCGCCGGCCATCAGGAATTCGTGATCGGCCTTCAGCGATTCGAGAGCTTCACGCAAGCTGCCGCAAACCTGCGGAACCTGGGCCAATTCTTCCGGCGGCAGTTCGTACAGGTTCTTGTCCATCGGGTCGCCCGGGTGGATCTTGTTCTTGATGCCGTCGAGGCCGGCCATCAGCATGGCGGCGTAGGCGAGGTAGGGGTTCGCGCCCGGATCGGGGAAACGCACTTCGACGCGCTTGCCCTTGGGGCTCGCCACGTAGGGAATGCGGCACGAGGCCGAACGGTTGCGCGACGAGTAGGCCAGCAGAACGGGAGCTTCGTAGCCCGGCACCAGGCGCTTGTAGCTGTTGGTGAGCGGGTTGGTGAAGGCGTTCAGGGCCTTGGCGTGCTTGATGATGCCGCCGATGTAGTACAGGCAGGTGTCCGACAGGTCGGCGTAGCCCGAACCGGCGAAGGTGTTCTTGCCCTTCTTCCAGATGGACTGGTGCACGTGCATGCCCGAGCCGTTGTCGGCGAACACCGGCTTCGGCATGAAGGTCGCGGTTTTGCCGTAGGAGTGCGCGACCATGTGCACGACGTACTTGTAGAGCTGCATGTTGTCGGCGGTCTTCACCAGCGTATCGAACTTGATGCCCAGTTCGTGCTGCGAAGGGGCGACTTCATGGTGGTGCTTTTCCATGTTGACGCCCATGTCGGCGAGGACCGACACCATTTCGCCGCGCAGATCCTGGCACTGGTCGACCGGCGCCACGGGGAAGTAGCCGCCCTTGATGCGCGGACGGTGACCCGGGTTGCCTTCGTCATACTTGCGGCCGTCGTTGTACGGGCCTTCTTCGCTGTCGAAGCTGTAGAACATGTTGTTGGGCGAGGTCGACCAACGCACGTCGTCGAACACGAAGAACTCGGCTTCCGGACCGAAGTAGGCGGTATCGCCCACACCGGCGGATTCCATGTACGCGAGCGCCTTCTTGGCGATGGCGCGCGGGCAGCGGTTATAGAGCTGGCCGGTGGCGGGTTCGATGGTGTCGCAGAACAGCACCAGCGTCGGCTGCGCGGCGAACGGGTCCATGACGGCGGTCGACAGGTCCGGCTTCAACTGCATGTCGGACTCGGAAATGTCTTTCCAGCCGGCGATGGAGGAGCCGTCGAACATGATACCTTCCGTCAGCATCTCTTCATCAACGGTGTCGATGTACTGGGCGGTGTGCTGCCACTTGCCCGCGGGATTGGTGAAACGGAAGTCGACGTATTTGACTTCCTTTTCTTTCATGAGTTCTTGGACTTTTTTGACGTCGGACATGGTCTCTTTCCTGTTCCTGCCGTTATCGGTTGATACCGTTTATTGTTGAAGTCCCCGGAGCGGGCACGGTTGCGAACCTCGCGCCCGGTGATTAGTGCTGTCGCTTTTTTTGATATTGGCCGGTGTGTTGTCTTTGTTTTTATTCCGGCGGTCCCAGCGCTCTTCTTATTACGTTATCGCGGATTTTTAAACAGCGTCGACGCCGCGTTCCCCGGTACGGATGCGGATCGCGTCTTCCACGCTATAGACGAAAATCTTGCCGTCGCCGATGCGGCCCGTGTGGGCCGCCTTCTGGATGGCCTCGATGGCGCGGTCGAGCATGTTGTCGTCCATGACGATTTCGATTTTCACCTTCGGCAGAAAATCGACAACATATTCAGCGCCGCGGTACAGTTCCGTGTGGCCTTTTTGCCGGCCGAAGCCCTTGGCTTCGGTGACGGTGATCCCCTGCAGGCCAACCTCGTGCAGGGCCTCCTTCACTTCGTCGAGCTTGAAGGGTTTGATGATGGCTTCAATCTTTTTCATGCTTTTAGCGCCTCTCCGATATGCCAGGACAAGGGACGCCGAGACGGCGCTCGCCCGCTAGCCAAGATCTACTTTCAAAAGCCGTGCCAACTCCCTGGGAGGCGCATCATGGCGGATACGTGGTGGGAATCGGGGATTATCGTGCGCCGCCCATCTGATGCCAACTTCGCCTGCCCAAGAACGGGTCAAGCTGCACGTTTCTTGGGCAAAAGCGGGCTCCGGAAGCGTTGCTTGACGGGTGGCGGCGAAAGGGGCTACCAACCGCCCTCTACCGAAATGGACGTGTAACAGGGCGCGCTTCAAGCCCTTGTTATGGCGGGTGTAGCTCAGTTGGTTAGAGCATCGGTTTGTGGTACCGAGGGTCGCGGGTTCGAGTCCCGTCACTCGCCCCATTTTCGGAAACAACTCCCCTCATAAAAGCGTTCCTACTAGCGGAGATTGTCCTGATTCGGACGCAATCTCGCGATAGCTTTATATATTGCGGCAATCGGACGGCGGGGATCATGGATACAGCGACTTTGGTGGTGGCGGCGGTTCTGGGGCTTTCAGCTCCGGCGGTTGCCGACATGCAGGCGGAACGGGCGGGCGCGCTGCCCGACGACGCGCTGACGCCGGGCTACGCCAACCCCAAGGTGACCGCGGACAACCTGCAAAAAACCGTCTGCAAGGCGGGCTGGGCGCTCAAGGCGCAGCCGCAGGGCAAGTATCTCAGTAAAATCACGTTGCTGCAGATCAGGAATTACGGCGTCGCTGAAAAGGACGCCGCCAAGTACGTGATGGATTTTCGCATTCCACTGTCCGTCGGGGGGCATCCCACGGACCCTGCGAATCTGTGGCCGCAACGCAAGGACGTTGCCTGGAACGCGGTCGTCAAAAACAAACTCGAAACCTACGTGCAGAGCGAACTCTGCGCCGGGCACATGAGCTTGAAGGACGCCCAAGGCGTATTTCAGAAAAACTGGATCGATGTGTTCCAGCTGTATTGCGGCCCGAAACCGGATGCGAAATGCAACCCGCCGGGCACGGCGGTGCAGATCGAGACGCCCACCAAAAGGTAATTACCGCATCCTCCCGCGATAGCTGCCGGGCGTGCACGCCTTCTACTTTACGGCCTGCATCACCATCTCAGATATATCCGGCTTCGGTAAATTTGCGTCCGCCACCAACTTTTCGACAGATCGCAGAACGTCAAGGGAAGCTTCAGGGTGCAGCCTAATGCCCCGAATGAGTCTGTGCAGGTCAATAGGTGGCGTATAGGCGGTTGCCGTTGAGTGAAAGGCGATGTGGTCTCCGCCTAGTTCCGGCAGAGATAGTCCGGAGATCACGGCGCGTACCTCACGTTCGTACGAAAAATGATGGCGCTTGTGCATGATGTGCTCAAACAGATTCAACGAGGCAAGCTGGTCTTTTCGGTAATCTATATATCGCACTATGCCTACTTGAACGTACTCGGGTAGACACTCTTCTAAATCTTCAAAGGTCGTGTGTATTGCCACTGCAGATGGAGTAGATGTAAAGCACCGCCACATTGCATAGTTCTCAAACTCTTGCATATGCCAGCAGCTGACATACCAGTGCGGACGATACATCTTCACAAATCCATCCATTGCTTGACGATTGTGTAAAAGCCTTTGTCGCTGTTCGTCAGTCGTCGCATTGGCGGCCGCTGGTTGCCACCACGCTAGCTCAGCGGGTGGTGTCGTTCCCTCCATTGGATCGTTAGTCTCCAATAACGACAACCGCGGCATAAAGAGGCGGCGCTCGCGGACCATCCACACAAATTTGTGCAAGTCCATGTAACGCCACAACATTGCTCGTGGATTTTCCGGTCGCGGAAATGATGGATGGTTTGGAGCCTCCGCCGCCATCGCTGTCCTCGTTTACAACGCATTGCGGAAGATTATATGCCCAACATAAATGGGCCGCGAAGTGCAATCCGCCGGGCACGCCGCAGCAGATCGAAACGCCGAAATAATTTACCGCATCCGCCCGCGATAGCTGCCGGGCGTGCGTCCCGTCGCGCGGTGAAACACACGCGAGAACGCGGCGGGCGAGGGAAAGCCCAGCGCCTTGCCGATCTCGGTCATGGTCAGCGTGCCTTCGGTCAGCAATTTCTTGGCGCGGCCGATGCGCGCGGCTTCCACATACTTCGCCACCGTTTCCCCCGTCGTCTGACGGAAGGCGCGCATGAAGTGGTGGCGGCTCAGCCCGCACAACGCGGCGAGGTCGCCCACCGCCGGACGGCCTTCGGCGGTGTCCACATGCTCGCGCACGCGGCGCAGGTGGCGCGGCGAGAGGCCGCCGTGGGCCGGGTCGCCGCCGTCCTGCGCCGGATGCAGATAACGCCCCAGATCAATCAGCAGTGTTGTGCCGAGCGCGGCGACGAGCGCCGTGCTGGTGTCGCTTTTGGTTTCGCACTCGTCGGCGATGCGCAGCAATGCGTCCTCGACGGCGTGGTGGCGGATATCCAGACACAGCGCCAACTGCTCCGGCGTCATCTCGCCCGTGAGACCGGTGACGCGGCGGAAGTGCGCGGGCTCGAAACGGCACCGGATGCTGCGGAAAGGTCCGCCGTCGTTGCGGTATTGCAGCGGCACCCCGGCGGGGCGCAGATGGATGGGCCCGAAGTTGGCGAAGGCGCGGTAGGGATCGGGCCGGTAGCGGCCTTGCGAATGCGTGAGCAGCGGCGACAGCACCATGGCCAGCACGCTCTCGCGCTCCGCCACCGTCATGTCTTCGCCGCGCACGGCGGGGAAGTCGCACAACTCCGCCGTCATGCCGGGCACGGAGATGCGGCTGCGCACCACCGTGGCGGCGAGGGCGGGGTCACGTATGCTGGGGCGGGGTTTGGCCATGGCTTAATATTATCATAAAGTGCTGTTATTTCTCAAAATGTGCTTCAAAGGCGGGTCCGCGCCCGTTTGCGCCTCGCCCCCATATAAAGAGCGCGCCATCCTGGGTGTTCATTGGCAGGGAGGCCGCTCCATGAACCGCGTCGAAAACCCCAGGTCATTTATCCGCGCGGAGAGCGTCGCCGAGGATCAGGCGCGCTGGGAGCGCGAGACGCGCGCGCCCTACGTGGCCCAGCATCCGGAACGCAAGGACACCTTCAAGACCCAGGCGCTGAAATGGCCGGTGAAGTCCATCTACACGCCGGCGGATTTGGACGCGGTGGGCTTCGACTATCACGCCGATCTGGGTTTCCCGGGCGAGTTTCCCTTTACGCGCGGCACCAACCCCAACGGCCACCGCTCGAACCTGTG
>JAIEMI010000297.1 GCA_019752235.1 Rhodospirillaceae bacterium | reverse complement strand
GCATCGCCATCGCCCGCGCCATCCTGCGCGACCCCGCGCTGCTGCTGCTGGACGAAGCCACCAGCGCCTTGGATGCCGAGAACGAACGCCTGGTGCAGACAGCGCTGGAACGCCTGATGGTGGGGCGCACCACCATGGTGATTGCACACCGCTTAGCCACCGTGGTGAACGCCGACCGCATCGCCGTCATCGACGATGGCCGTCTGGTGGACACCGGGCGTCACGAACAGCTGCTGGTCAGTAACCCGCTGTATGCGCGCGTGGCGAAGCTTCAGTTCTCGGCCGATGCCGGGCCGACAGGCGTGGCGGCGCAGTAACGCTTATCCCCCCGCCTTCTTTTTCTTGGCGCGGCGCGCGAACATATTGAGCGCTTCAATCCCCGCCGAGAACGCCATGGCCGCGTAAATATAACCTTTCGGGACGTGCGCGCCGAAGGCTTCGGCGATCAGCGTCGTGCCGATGATCAGCAGGAAACCCAGCGCCAGCATGACAATGGTGGGGTTTTTGTTGATAAAATTGGCCAGCGGATCGGCAGCCAGCATCATCAGAGCCACCGTGACGATGACGGCGATGAACATGATGGGCACGTGTTCCGTCATGCCGACGGCGGTAATGATGCTATCGATCGAGAACACCATGTCGAGCAGCAGGATCTGGCCGATCACGGCGGCAAATGTCTGCGTGACCTTGGCTTCGAACATATCGGGATTAGGATCGGGGTCGACGTGATGATGGATTTCCTTGGTGGCTTTCCACACCAAGAAAAGACCGCCCGCCAAAAGGATAAGGTCGCGCCAGGAAAAGCCGTGGCCGAAGGCATGGAATATCGGCGTGGTGAGTTGAACCATCCAGGATACGGTGCCGAGGAGCGCGAGACGGAGGAACAGCGCAAGGCCAATGCCGATACGACGCGCACGGGCGCGGTCCTGTTCGGGCAGCTTGTTCGTCAGGATCGAAATAAAGATGAGGTTGTCGATGCCGAGCACAAGCTCCATGGCGATGAGCGTGATCAGCGCCACCCATGCGGCGGGATCGACGGCGAGTACGGCGAGTTGGTCCATGACGAAAGCCCCCAAAAGATGCGCATAGCGTATTTAGGTTCGGTTTAGCAGACAACAAGCGACAGGTAGCCTAGTCCCAGTCCCGCGCGCCGACGCGCCGCTGGCTTTTAACGGTGCCGCGTTTGCGTTTATTGTCGGTCCGTTCCTTGCGAGCCGATTTACTGGGCTTGGTCTTGACGCGCTTTTTTGGCGCCACGGCGGCGGCGCGGATCAACTCCACCAATCTATCGATGGCATCCTTGCGGTTCATCTCCTGCGTGCGGTGCTGATTGGCGGTCATGACGATCACGCCCTCGTTGGAGGCGCGCTTGCCCGCGAGACCGATAAGCCGGACGGCGACCGCATTGGGGAGTGACGGCGAGGTGCGGGCGTCGAAACGCAACTGCACGGCCGTCGCGACCTTGTTGACATTCTGCCCGCCGGGACCGCTGGAGCGGATAAAGCTGAGTTCAATCTCGGCTTCGTCGAGATTCAGATTTGGCGTGACAGGAATGAACGGCGGCATATAACAGGCTCGAATGGGTTGCGGGATTTCCGCGGGCCCTTAGCTTAGCAAAACACGCGCATTTAAGATAACGCCGGAAAAATGACATCTGTTTCGCCAGCCATGATCACCCCAGAGATGACTTACGCCGACCTGGCGGAGAACTTCGCCCTGTTCGACGAATGGGACGACCGGTACAGCTACCTCATCGACCTGGGGCGCAAATTACCGCCCCTGCCCGACACCTATAAAACCGACGCCTATAAAGTACGCGGCTGCATGAGTCAGGTGTGGATGGTGCCCGGGCACGCCAGCGGCGAGCCGGGCAAGTTCGCCTTCGCCGCCGACAGTGACGCTTCCATCGTGAAGGGGCTCATCGCGGTGCTGGGCATCCTGTTCTCCGGACAAACGCCGGACGCCATCGCCCAGATCGACGTGGATCAAGCCTTCCGCACGCTGGGTTTGGACCAGCACATCAGCCCCAGCCGCCGCAACGGCCTGGTGTCCATGGTTGAGAAAATTAAGAGCTACGCGAAGTCCGCATAGGTTTTCCTCCCCCTGAAAGGGGGAGGTTAGGAGGGGGTCGTTTCTCGGAATCACGCCGATTCAGCAGGACACCCGAGAAGACCCAGCGCGCACGTCGCCTGCGCCGAGACGTCACCGATGCTGAAAAGAAACTCTGGCTTCATTTGCGCGGCGGTCAGGTGAGCGAGGTTTCATTCCGCCGACAGCATTCTATCGGCACCTATTTCGTGGATTTCTGTGCGCCGTCTCTCAGGCTCGTGATCGAACTCGACGGCGGACAACATGCTGAGAGTTCTGCCGACGCACTGCGAACATCGCAGCTGAATGATTTGGGATTTTATGTACTGAGGTTTTGGAACAGCGACGTCATGTCCAACATCGATGGCGTTCTGCAGAAAATCGCGGAAGTAATAACAACACGCAAAACGACCCCTCCCTAACCCTCCCCTTTCAGGGGAGGGAAAAGTCGGCGTAGCCGTTAAGCAAACAGTTTGCGATCCAGCTTCTTGATGAAGCTCCAGGGATCGGCGTCGGGCTTGCCGAACAGGAAGCCCTGGACGTATTCGACGCCGCAGTCGCGCACGAACTCCAGGCCTTCTTTGCTGTCGACCATCTCGGCGATGGTTTCCACGTCCATGGTTTTGCACAGCGTGGTCAAGGCGCGCAGGAAGGCGCGGCCCTTGGGCGCGCTTTGCGCGTTTTTCACGGCGCTGCCGTCCAGTTTTACGACGTCGACTTCGAGCACGCTGAGATATTGGAAACTGGCGGCGCCGGCGCCGAAGTCGTCGAGGCAAACGTGAAAGCCCTTTTTGCGCAGACCTTGCACAAAGTTATTGGCTTGCACCAAGTCGGCGACGCGCGCGGATTCCGTGATCTCGAAGAACAGGAAATTACGCAGCCATGTGTCGGCATCGATCATGGCGTGCAGGTCTTTGGAATACTGATCGTTGCCGACGGACATGCCCGAGATATTGACGGCGATGGAGACCTTGTCGGCGCGGTTCTTACGCAGCCAATCGACGCACTTGCGCATCATGGCGATGTCGAACTCGGTGATCAGCCCGGTCTCTTCGGCGAAGGTGATGTACTTGTAGGGCGATTCCTCGAAATTACCGTTGAACCGCACGAGCGCTTCGTAATGATGCACCGACCCGGTGCGGGCATCCAAAATCGGGTGGAAGGCCACTTGGAAGTCGTTGCCGCCCACCAGAGAGCGGAAGTTATTCAAGGACTGCACGGCTTCCTTGACCAGGTTGTCCATGTTGGCGGCGATGTCCTTGACGTTGAACTTGTCGCCAACCTGCTCCTTGAAGTGATTGATGGTGTAGACGAGTCCCTTGGCGAGGTCGCCCTCGTTGACACCGGTCATATCCATTTCGACCGTGGCGGCCTGAACTTCGACGCCCTTGCCGGCCGGATCGAAAGCCTTGGTGGCTTCGGCCAGTTTGGCTTCCAGGGCGGCCACGTCGAGGCCGGCTTCGTGCACGATGCCGAACTTGCCGTCGCCGACTTCACCCGCGGAATCGCCGCCCAGTGAATTGGCGCGCAGGGTGGTGCCGACGGTGTTGAGCAGGACTTGCTGTTCGTCTTCGCTCAGGGTCTCGTAGAAGGTCTGGAAGCCGGGCAAGTTGACGAGAGTCAGCTCGGCGTTGTTGTCCTTCAACTTCTCGACGGCCATCTGGGAGAATGAATCTCCCGCAAGCAGGCCGGTGCTTTTATCGCGGTTGACGCCCTCTTCGGTCGCGCCCTTGTCATCGATATGGGCTTGCGTGCGCAGCGCCAGGAAGAAATGGTCTTTCAGATCCGGCATGATGTAGCCCGCGAAAGCGAGCGGCGCGCTTAAGCCTTTGGCGCCTTGCATGCGGATGGTGACGTTATCGATGCGGCCTTTCTTGGCGGTCATGAACAAAAGCTGATCGACCAGCACACGGTCTTTCGGCGATACCAGGTCCATGAAGTTTTTGCCGAGAATGCCCTCGGGGCCCACGCCCAAAATCGGCTTGGTCGCGCCGACCGCGAAGGTGACTTTGCGCGCAGGATCCAACTCCACAAGCATGTCGGCCCAGCAGAAGGCAAAGGCAACAAATCGGTCGCGGGCGGACAACTGCGAATTCATCAATCGGTTCTTTGTGGAAGTCCCTGGTCGTCAGTAGGGCTTGTAGCAAACTCGGACAGCGGTGCCCAGCGGGAGAAGAACGCCGGGGCGGACTGGTCGTCTTATGTGTCTCACGATATGACGCCCGCCGCCTCCGTGGCCACTGTTTTCTAACGGTCTTTTCAGGCGCGTGCACAAGCGAACGCCATCCGGTCTTTGGCGGCTTGCGGTTGAAACCGAACCTGTGCGCGGTTAAACCTATCGTATAAACCGATCAGGGGGCCATATGTTGGGCCACCGACTTTGAACCGCGGAGTGGAACAGGCAAAATGGCGAAGCGCGGGCTGATTTTAACAATAGCGGCGGTTCTGACCTTGGCGCTGCCGCTGACAGTTCACGCGCAAAGCCGCGGATCGAGCCTGAATCGCACGATGCTCGTCGTCGGCGATATCGACAAATCGGTCGATTTCTACCAGCGCCTGGGCCTTTTAAAAATTTCCGATATCGCGGGCACCGATAGTCAGGAAGGCGGTATTTACGGCGCCGCCGACTTGCCGCTGACGGCGGACCCGAAGCAGAGTCGTGTGGTGACACTCAAGGGCAACGACGAGCGGAGCGGCGTGCTGGTTTTGATGTGGTACGACCATCCGCCCCTGCCCAGCGCGCGCGGCAATTTGGTCGGGATCGGCACTGGCGACGTCATCATCGGCATTGAAGTGCCGGATATTCAGGCGAGCTACGGCCGCTTGAGCCAGATCGGGACGCGCTTCCAGCGCCAACCGGTGCGGTTCACCGACGCGGCCACGGCGAGCAGCGGGCAGCACATGCTGGCCTACGATCCCGACGGGCACATGGTGGAGATTATCCAGCCTGACCGAACACCCGCGAAACCCTAACGGCCGAGCACGACGCCCTCACGGCGCGGATCGGCGCCGCCGATCAGGCCGTCTTTCGTGAGGCGGATGACGTGTATGCCGCTGGCGAATTCGCCGGTGCGCACCTGATGGCCAAGAGCTTCGAGTCCCGGCTTCGCGGGTTCCAGGTCTTTTTCGATCAGAACGGCATTCCCGAAAAAGAGCGCGCCGGGCGCCGCCGCGGCGTCGGCGGGACTCATGTTCCAGTCGATCATGCCGACCAACGTCTTCACCACCAGACCGACGATGGCCGCGCCCAAGGGCGAACCTAGAACCATTTCGAGCTTGCCCTGATCGTTGAACACCAGCGTCGGCGCCATGGAACTGCGCGGACGTTTTCCGCCTTCGACACGATTGGCGACCGTGCGCTGGTCGGCCACGTCTTCGTAGGAAAAATCCGTGAGCTGATTATTGAGGATGAAACCGTCCACCATCAGGCGCGAGCCGAATTGCGCCTCCACGGAGCTCGTCATGGCCACGGCGTTGCCGTCGCGGTCGACGATGGAGAAGTGGCTGGTGGCGGGCAGCTCGGGGCTGGGCGCGGGCGCGAAGGTGGCTTTCGTCGGCACCTTGCCGGCTTCGGCGGCCGGCAGGCGGCGTTCGAGGCTGATGAGGTTTGAACGTTGTTTGAGATAATCCGGCGCGGTCAGCGCCTCCGTGGGCACCGGCACCTTGTCGGGATCGGCCATATAGACGGCGCGGTCGGCGAAAACCAGACGCCCCGCCTCTACCAACAGATGTTCGGCCTTGGCGGCATGGGCGCCGAGGCCGCGCAGGTCGAAGGGTTCGAGAATGCCCAGGGTCTGGATAACGCCGACGCCGCCCGACGACGGCGGGCCCATGCCGCAGACCTTATATGTGCGGTACATGCCGCAGACCGGCGCGCGCTCGATGGCCTTATAGGATTTCAAGTCCTCCAGCGTCATGTCCGCCGGGTTCTTGGTGGCCGTGGTCACAGCACGCACGATGTCGGCGGCGATATAGCCGGTATAAAATGCATCGGCGCCTTTCGCGGCGATGGTGCGCAGCACGTTCGCCATGTCGGGATTTTTCAGCACAGTGCCGACGGGCTTCGCCGCGCCGTCCGGACCATAATAATAGGAGCGTGCCGGTTCGGTGGCTTTCAGCGCGGCATCGCTGTCCAGGAGCTTGTTGAGACGCGGTGAGACGGCGAAACCGTCCTCGGCGATTTTGATGGCGGGATCGAACAGCTTCGCCCACGCCAGCTTGCCGTGCTGCTTGTGAAGCATTTCCAGGAGACGCACGACCCCCGGCACGCCGACGGATTTTCCACCGACGATCGCCTGCATGCGCGGCATCGGCTTGCCGTTTTCCATGAGGAACCGGTTTTCAGCGGCGGCGGCGGGCGACATTTCACGGCCGTCATAGCTGGCGAGCCTGCCGACTTTGGCGTCC
>JAIEMI010000231.1 GCA_019752235.1 Rhodospirillaceae bacterium | reverse complement strand
GGACGAAGGCGAGATGGTGTATTAACCGCGAGCGGCGGCGGTCTCCACTCACCCCTGTATATATCGGAACAATCGCAGCAAGGGGGCGTTGCGATTGCGTCCCGTTTATATGGAGGAACTCCCATGCCCACAGCCAGCGGCCATACCTCGGCCATCCGCGCGTCCAAAGTCAAAGGCACCAACGTCTACAGCACAACCGGCGACAAGATCGGACATGTCGAAGACATCATTCTCGACAAACAGTCGGACCGCATCTTGTTTGCGGCTCTGGGTTTCGGCGGTCTGCTCGGAATGGGTGAAAAATACGCACCTGTACCGTGGTCGATCCTCGACTACAACGAGGACAAGAACGGCTATGTCATCCCGATGTCTGAAGAAGAGATCAAAAACGCCCCAGCCTACGATCTTTCCGACCTCGTGAAAAATGACGCCGATCTCGGCCAGATCCGCGATCGCTCCTTCGTTTATTACAAAGTGCCCCGCGATCTCCACTAAAACGGTGCATTTTACGAAAAGGCCCGGTATACGCCGGGCCTTTTTTATGAAGCGTGCCATTCGCGTTGTGCGAGGCGTTTAGTCAGAAACTCCGCGAGAACAGTGACGCGGGCGGGACGTGGACCACCTGGTGGCATAACAAGGTAAAGTCCGCCCGAGGGTACGCTCCAACCTTCCAGCACGATTTCGACCTTCTTTTGAGCCAAGGCTTCACCAAGGAAAAAATCCGGCAACAGAGCCAGTCCTTGGCCGGCCAGCAACGCGGGCATAAGCGCATCGCCGCTGTTGGCGCGCAGGACGCCGCTTGGCCGCACGTGCGCATCCTCGCCTTTGGCATTGGTGAATCGCCAGGTGTCGGCGGTCGCGAGATAGGCGTAACCCAGGCAGATATGATCGCCCAGATGCAGCGGGTGCGTGGGGCGCCCGTATTTTTTGAGATAAGACGGTGCGGCCACGACGTAGCGCGGCACCGGACACAGGCGGCGCGCCACCAGTGAGGAGTCGGGCATGACGGCGATGCGCAGCGCCATGTCGAACCCGTCACCAATGATGTCCACCGCGGCGTCTGACAAGTGCAGATCGACAGCCACGTCGGGATATGCGGCAAGGAACTCCGGCAGCAGCGGCGATATCCAACGCAAGCCGAAAGACATGGGTGCTGCGAGCCTTACCAAGCCCTTCGGCGCCGCGGATTGTGCGACGGCTTCGCTCTCCGCGGTTTCACCTTCAGCCAGGATATGCGCGGCCCGCACGGCCAGTTGCTTGCCGGCATCGGTTACCGCCAGCCGGCGCGAGGTCCGATTGAGCAAGCGTGTGCCCAGGCGGGCTTCCAGCCGCGAGATCGCTTTGGAAACGGTGGGTTTGGAAAGGCTTAGCGCCGCCGCAGCCCCAGCAAAGGAGCGTATCTCCACCACTTTGGCGAAGATCGCGAGGGCCTCTAGGTCTGGGAGCTTTGACATATAAATGGAAACAATAAGTTTATATAGTTTCTATTTATGAACCATATCGGTGAGCCTATCAAGAGGGGGCATAACACTCACACAAGGGAGACCCGCAATGTCCAAGTCACTTAAAGGAAAAGTCGCTCTCGTCACCGGCGGTTCACGCGGCATTGGCGCTGCCACGGCCCGCGCGCTCGCCGATGAAGGTGCCGACGTGGTCATCAGCTATGCCGCCTCGGCGGACAAAGCCAACGCCGTCGTGCGCGAGCTGGAAGCCAAAGGCGTGCGTGCAGCAGCCTTTAAGGCTGACCAGGCCGACGCCGCGCAGGTCACGGCGCTGGTGAGCGATGTCGCCAAAACATTCGGCCGCCTCGATATCCTCGTAAACAATGCCGGGGTGGCCGTGCAAGTGCCGGTGGACAGCGCCGATGCAGACCTCGCGGCGCTCGACCGCCAGGTGGCGATCAATTACACGGGCGTCATCGCGGGCATTCGCGCGGCTGCCCGTGTGATGGGCGAAGGCGGACGCATCATCTCGATGAGCTCCGGCCTCGCTGTGCGCACTTTCCCGGGCGTGGCCGATTACGCCGCGACCAAAGCTGCGATCGTCGGCTACACAAAATCGGCGGCGCGTGATTTGGGACCGCGTAAAATCACGGTCAACGCGCTGCAAATCGGATCGATTGCGACCGACATGAACCCAGAAGACGGCGCGGGCGCGGATTTTCAACGCAGCACGAACGCGCTGGGCCGTTATGGACGGCCTGAAGAAATCGCCGCCGCGGTGGTGTTTCTGGCCAGCCCTGGCGCGTCCTTCGTCACCGGCAGCATGATGGCGGTCGACGGCGGCTTCAGCGCTTAAGTTTCTTATCTATGATGAAAGGAGAGTTTTCATGATTGAACGTAGGCCCTTCAACTCGCTCGGTGGAGCCGATCACGGTTGGCTGAAGGCGAAGCATCATTTTTCCTTCGCCGAGTATTTCGACCCCGCGCGCGTTCATCTTGGCGCTCTGCGCGTCTGGAACGACGACGAGATCGCCCCGGAAACGGGCTTTCCCGCCCATCCCCATGCGAACATGGAAATCATTACCTATGTGCGTAAGGGCGCCATTACCCATCAGGATAGTTTGGGCAATAAAGGGCGCACGGAGGCTGGCGACGTACAGGTGATGAGCGCCGGCAGCGGCATTCGCCATTCAGAGTACAACCTGGAACAGGAGCCCACGACACTGTTCCAGATCTGGATCATGCCGACCAAGGATGGCGGCCAGCCCTCCTGGGGTGCGAAGCCGTTCCCGAAGGACGACCGCTCGGGCAGATTCGTGACTCTGGCAAGTGGCTTTGCCGAGGACACGGATGCGCTGCCGATCCGTAGCGATGCCCGCGTGTTGGGCGCGACCCTAAAGGCGGGTGAGACGATCGACTATGCGATCGGCGCTGCCCGCAAGGGATATCTTGTGCCGGCTGCCGGTGCGGTTGATGTTAACGGCACGCGTATCAACGCCCTCGATGGCGCCGCGATTGAAGAGGAGGCCAACGTCAGAATCACGGCGTTGGAGGACTCCGAAATCGTGATGGTCGACGCGGCGTGAGGCGTAAGGGGGGGCGAGGGAGGGCCGTATCCGACCGCGGTTTAGCTCTCGCCCGCCTTAGCTGACTGACGACTCGTCAGTGGACACCTGTGTCGCTCGTGTGCGGAAATTTGCGCAGTTGTATTGCGGAAAGGCCGCATACTCAGCAAACTCGCGTCATCATGGCGCAGCCCAAAGCCCCACTGCTGACTATCACTCCTCAATGGTCGCAAAGGTGTTGGGACTTCCTGGAATATTGGAAGTCTCTGCGCGGCGGTGCGCTTATGCCGACGAGCGAAGCTATCCTAGATACAATGCCGGGCAGGTTTGTCAGCACAGCCTACGTCGTTGAACTGACCGAAAGCGCATCTGTCGTTCGCTTCCAAGGTACCGATCTTGTCACACAATGGGGCGTTAATCGCACCGGCCAGGACATAGGCGGCCACCGCTCGTCGAAACTGCAGGCCGCGATCCTGGCGATAAACCGCACCATCGTAGAGCGGGTGTGCGGATACATCTCGCAGAGTTCAAACACGACATCGCGCGGCCGCGACATTGATATCTGCATTATTCGGCTGCCGGTGGCGGTGAAAGCCGGCCGGCGTCCGCGTGTCGTTGCATGTGTCGATGAAAGCTATTTGCCCGGCGAGCGGGAAGAGGCATGGAAGAAGTATCGTGTTGTAGGGCATGCCTGGTGCGACATCGGCGCGGGCGTGCCGGACTTTCCGCCCAACCCGATCACGCAGTAAGATTTAAGCCGTTTTTCCAACCCGCGTCGCCCTGATACACCGGATGAACTCTTCGAGGTAAAGCAGGGCGTTGATCGGGCTCAGCAGCAGCCAAGCCGCCACGGTGCTCCGTCCGGAGGATCTGCGGGGGGGGGCGACGAAGAATGGGCGATATTCAACGCTGTTTGCGCGCCGGTCACGAACCGCTTCGGCTACGGCAGGGACGAAGGCTATCGCCTCCTGCGGGCCCCGATCGCGGCGTGGTGACGCGACCGCATTAGGGCTGGGCTTGGGCCGCTGTCAGCATTTTGTCAGCTTCGCTCAGGCATAAAGTTTTATATAATTTAAAAGTACAATATCATGGCCCCACGCACGGGCCAGCGGGTATCCCCCTGTGCCTTCCATAAAGGATAAACCAATGTCTGCATGTCGCGCCGCTCTGCTTGCCACCACGGTGCTGGTTGGCGCCCTTTCTCCCTTGGCTGTGTCGGCGGACGATGCAGCTGACATCCGGGCCCTACGTCAACAAATCGAAAGCCTTCGCGCGGAGCAGGCGCGGCGGATCGCTGAAATCCAACAGCAGAGCGACAGTCAAATTCGCGGTTTGGAAGTCGCGCTTGACCGGCTCGCAGGTGAGAAAGGCGTCGCTGTTGTCCGAGAGCCGGCTCCAGTACCGCCCGCCGCCGCGCCTTCACGAACGGACGCCAGCCGCTTCACGTTCGGGGGCGATCTCCGCCTGCGCTACGAGGATAATTTCGGCGACAGCGCCAATCGCAACCGCAATCGCGGCGTTCTGCGCGCCCGCTTGCGCACCAGCTACCAGGTACTCGACTGGCTCACTGTTGGCGGCCAGATCACGACCGGCGATCCCGACGATCCCAATAGTACCGATATCGACCTGTCCAACTTCGACGATGATTTGCAGGTCAGTCTCGACCAAGCATATCTGCGCGCTACCTTTGGCAGCCTGACGCTGACGGGCGGCAAGATGGCGCAACCCTTCACCCGTACCGAGCTTGTTTGGGACAATGACGTGAGCCCGCAGGGTCTAGCGGCATCCTATAAGCTCAAGGTCAGCGACCGGGCCGCTTTGAAGTTTACCGGCATGTACTTCCTGATCGACGAATCCGTCGCCGGGTCCGACAGCGATATGACGGGCGCGCAGGCCGGATTCGAGTTCACGCCCTCAAGCCTGTGGCAAACCGAAGCAGCGGTGGCTTATTACGATTACAAGCTGCGCAGTATCGGCGGCGCGGACGCGGGCGACTTCCGCACCAATCTGCTCGGGCCCGGTTCGCGCTATCTCTCGGACTTCAATTTGATTGATGTTGTCGGTAGCGCAAGTTATCTCGGCTTCGGCGTGCTATGGCCGGTGAAGCTGACCGGAAACTACGTCAGGAACATGGGCGCTTTCACGGCAGCGGACACGGGCTATAGCGTAGATCTCGGCGTCGGCCGCAGCGACAAGGCCGGCGGCTGGCGCTTTGCGTACGGGTATGCGTCGGCCGATGCCGATGCGGTTTTTGCTGCGTTCTCGCAAGACAACATCGCCTTCGGCAGCAATTACCTGCAGCATTCGCTCGTGGCGGAATATTCGCCGGCTAACCATGTGGTTTTGAGCGCGAACCTCTATCACTACCGGCAAAAGAACATCGCGGCGGGTCTCTCGCCCGATTGGCTCAATCGCGTCCGCCTGAACGTGCTGGTGAATTTCTAGAGGCGGATCACTTCGTCAAGTATTTACAGCTTTCATCTGCGGGGTCGCGCGACATGATGCGGTCATAGAACGTCCCCGCGCGTTCGATCATCGGGTTCACGTCGCTGCCGAGGATCAATTCCTGCTCGGCCAGCGCCAAGGTTGCGGCGGCATAGGCTTTGGTATAGGCGTCGCGGGTCGGATAGCGTTCCTTTATGGACGGTCGGGGGTCGCCACCGGTCGTGCGATCGCTCTCGTTGCGCTCGAAGGGCACGAAACTCCCGTCGTAACGCGCCAGGCGCTCCGGGGCTCCCGTAGCTGCGTTCTGCGGGTTCCAGCCGGTATACGTGCCGAGGGGCACGGTGATCTCCGGCAGGCGAATACCGCCTTTGTCGAGGCCGTCGCTATCGGGCATCGGCACCAGCACGGGATAGGTTTTGCCCACACGCGGCGGCACTATATCGGCGATACCGTTGTCGGCGAAGCGCCCGCCGAAATCCAGCCGCGGCGGCTCCAGCATCCGCGTCGGCGTCCGCAGCCCGGGAATTTTCGGGAAAGCTTCGACGTATTGCGCGAGCTTGCCGAGCGTGCCGTCCGCCAGTGTCGGCACCATCGAGGGCGGCGGCTCCTTCTTAAGTGTCACCCAGCCGTCCAGATGCAGCAGCATGGCGCGCAGCAATGGTCGGTAGTCCAATGGATCGCGGCAGTGAGCGAGGCCATCGCGGTCGATGGGCGGGTTGAGATAGTGTGCGCCGCCCGCCACGAGATAAAGCCGCGCCCGTTTGTCGGCCTCGAGATCCGCGCTGCCGTCGGCGGTGGTGTGGGTGAGGGAGGCTGAGCGTGCCCAATATTCGGTGGCGGTGTTGACGTAAATCAGCTTCGGCACCGCGTTCAGCGCATTGGCGCGGTCCAGCACACTGGCGGTTTGCGCGCTGACGCCGTCGGTCTGCGGGCTGGTGGCGAAGGGAAAAATATCCGTAGGGAAGTCGAGATCGAGGTCCGGGCTGAAGTGCCGCCCCGCCTGGGCAAAGCGAAAGTTGAACCCCCCGCGCCCCGCGCCGGCGACGGTGATCAGCGCGCCGTCGAAGGCCATGCGCCCGCGT
>JAIEMI010000143.1 GCA_019752235.1 Rhodospirillaceae bacterium | reverse complement strand
GGCGCGCCGGTGACGATGCGTCCCTTGATCACGGCGGTGCGCTTCGCGGTACGCGCGGTGACGGTGTAGCTGATGGGATCCTTGTCCGCGGTCCATTCGTGCGTGACGAGATCCATGTCCAGAATGTCTTCATATTCGCCGTCCGCCAGCAGACAACCGACGCGGCGGGCCTTGCCGTCGGGATCGGTAATCTTCAGCAGCATGGCGCCACGGCCATCCGGGAAGTTGACCATAAACGGGCGGTGGAAAAAGATGTTCTGCCAGTAGCGCGGGCCCCAGGAATGATCGCGCCAGCCCCAGCCGTTTTTGAATTCCCAGCTTTCATCACCCACGACAAGCGAGCCCGTGACTTTGGTGTGCTGGTTGAAATGGTTGAGCGAGAAGTTGCGTCCATACAGCGGGATGACGTCCTCGCGCAGCGGAATGCCGCCGTGGATCGGCGAGATCGCGACGTTCTCCCAGTTCAGGGAGCCCTTCACACGCGGGGCGTTGTTGAACACGTCGCCGCCGATGCGCAGCATATTTGGATCGTTCAGGATCAGCAGTTCGCCTTCATAGGACATGTTGACCTTTTTGAAGGGCTCGACGACGTCGTACTTCAGGCCGCCGGCGGCGAACTGTTTGTTGTCGGTGATCTTGGGACGCTGGAAATTGCAGGCGATGCGGTTGCCCGGCAGGTAGAGGCAGACCTGCATTTCGGCGTGGCCTTCGTTAGCGCGGTTGCCGATGCGCATCCAGCCGCCGAGTTTATGCGTATGGTCGTAACCGTTGACGAAAACGCTTTCGTTGAAGTTGCTGTTGCCGTCGGGCTGATGAGGAAACTCGTCCTGATGCGCGAGGGTGAAATCACTCATCTTGGCCATGGCAGCGCCTCCCTAAAGGTAGTGACCCCGGATAGCCCTGAGGACGACCCGGGGCAGAAAGTAAAAATTTAGAAGCGGAACACGCCGTTGCCCGTCGTGCCGAACGGCGCGTTCAGGGCGGCGGAGATAGCGATGCCCAGGGCGTTGCGGGTATCGACCGGATCGAGGATGCCGTCGTCCCACAACTGCGAGGTCGAGAAATACGCGCTGGTCTGCGTCTCATAGGCCTTCATCGTGTCGGACTTCACCTTCGCCAGGATGTCCTGGTCGATCTTCACGCCTTCGCGTTCCATCTGCTTCAGCTTCACTTCGGCCAGGGTGTTCGCCGCCTGCTCGGCGCCCATGACGCCGATCTGGTGGTTAGGCCAAGTGAACAGGAAGCGGCCGTCGTAAGCGCGGCCGCACATGCCGTAGTTGCCGGCGCCGAAAGACGCATGGCACATGACGGTGAACTTCGGCACATGGCTGCACGACTGCGCCATGATCATCTTGGCGCCGTCCTTGGTGATGCCCGCGATTTCGTAATCGCGGCCGATCATGTAGCCGGTGATGTTCTGCAGGAACAGGATCGGTGTGTTGTTCTGGTTGCAGAGCTCGATGAAGTGGCCGCCCTTCTTGGTGCTGTCGTTGAACAGAATTCCATTGTTGGCCAGGATGCCGACCTTGTAGCCCCAGATGTAAGCGAAGCCGCAGACGAGCGTCGTGCCGTAGGCCGGCTTGTATTCGTGGAAGCGGCTGCCGTCGACGATGCGGGCGATGACTTCGCGCATGTCGAAGCCCTTCTTAATGTCGTCGGGAATGATCCCGTACAACTCGTCCGGATCGTAAATCGGATCTTCCGGCGGCGCCTGTTCGATCATCGTCTTCTTGGGACGTTCGAACTGCGCGACGATGTCGCGGCCGATGGCGATGCACTGATCTTCGTTATCGGCGGGATAATCGACCGTGCCCGACTGTTGCGTGTGCAGATCGCAGCCGCCGATTTCGTCAGCGGTCATGACCTGGCCGGTGGCGGCTTTCACGAGCGGCGGACCGCCCAGGAACACACCTCCGGTGCCGCGCGTGATGACGCTGTAGTCGCTCATGCCGGGGATGTACGCGCCGCCCGCCGTGCACTGACCCAGCACCAGCGCAACCTGCTTCACGCCCATCTTGGACAGGATCGCCTGGTTACGGAAAATGCGGCCCGCGAGGTATTTGTCCGGGAACACGTCGGACTGAAGCTGCAACTGACCACCGGCGGAATCGCACAGGTGGATGACCGGCAGGCGGTTCTCGATAGCAATATCCAGAGTCCGAACCATCTTGTGGATGGTCATGGGATACCAGGCGCCGCCCTTCACCGTGGAATCGTCGGCGTGAATGATGACTTCACGGCCCGAGACGATGCCGATGCCCGAGATATTCGAGGCACCCGGCGATTCACCGTTGTAGAGCTGGTTGGCGGCGAGCGTCGACAGTTCAAGGAACGGCGTGCCCGGATCGAGCAGCTTCTTCAGACGTTCGCGCGGGGTCATCTTGCCTTGCTTGGCGAGACGGTCGAGGTCGCGCTGCGGGCGCTTGAATCGGGACTCGTCTTGCTTCTGGCGCAGTTCGGCGGCCAGGCCCTTATTGTGGGCGTAGCGCTTGCGGAAGTCCTCGGACCCCGTATTGATCAGCGATTTAATCGGAGGCATGTGTCGCCCTCTCTCTTACGATTTTGCTTTTTTGCCGTCGTCGCCCGCGGGCGCGAGGGGCACGAAATTCACCAGTGTCGCCTGGCGATCGAAGGTCGTATTGGCGGCGAAATGGATTTTCGCGATTTTGCCGTCGCGCGGCGCAACGACAGCGACCTGAAGCTTCATGCTCTCGATGGTCATGATCTTCTGGCCGGAGGTGACGTCGTCGCCTTCCTTTGCGTCGACCGACACCACGGTGCCAGGCATATCGGCCCGAATTTCATCGGCCGAAGCGCCGCCACCCGCACCACCCGCGCCGGCCTGCGGCAGGCCGATGATGTGCGTGCGGCCATTGATGCGGATGTACACCTCTTCGGCGTTGGCATAGCGCCAGCCGTTGTAGAGATGACCGTCAATGGTGACCGTGAACTCGCCGGCCGCGGGGCAGTGCGAGTCCGATACCGTGTGAGAGACTTCGCCGATCTTCACCTGCAGCAGCGGCTTGCGCTTGCCGAGGCCGATGTCGACGGGCTGTTCGTTGTAAATGGCTTTATAGGTCATGATGCGCTCAATTCTGCCAGGAACCGATGGAAGCGTAGGGCTCGGGCACTTCGAAGGCCGAGAGGCGGAAGTCGGCATTACCCAGCATGGCCGCCAAAATGACCGCCGCTTCTTCAGCCTTGCCCAACGTCGCCGGAGCCAAGCTTGCGGCTTGATCCACGAGGAAGCCGGTGTGCAGCTTGCCTGACTTGAAGACATCGTTGCGCATGATGCGGCCCAGGAAGTCGATGTTGGTCGGCACGCCGAGCAACACGAGATCGTTCAAGGCTTCTTCCAATTTGGTCACGGCTTCGGCCCGCGACCCGGCATAAGCAATCAACTTGGCCAGCATGGAGTCGAAGGCCGGCGTGACATACTGACCTTCGCGAATACCGCCGTCCCAACGTACGCCGTCACCCGTGGGGGTGCGCAGGAGGCCGACGCGGCCTACGGCGGGCTGGTAGTCCTTCTCGGGGCGTTCGGCGCAGATACGCACTTCGATGGCGCTGCCCTTCTGTTTGACGTCTTTCTGCGAGAACGAGAGACCCAGGCCCGAGGCGATCTTGATCTGCTCTTCAACCAGATCGATGCCCGTCACCATTTCGGTGACCGGGTGTTCCACCTGCAGGCGGGTGTTCATTTCGAGGAAGTAGAACTCGCCATCGGCGCCGAGAATGAACTCGACCGTGCCGGCGTTCTTGTACTTGGCGGCGGACGTCAGCTTCACCGCCGAGGCGCAAATGCGGTCGCGCAGTTCGGTCGGCATATTGGGCGCCGGAGATTCTTCAACCACTTTCTGATAGCGGCGCTGGATCGAGCACTCGCGTTCGAACAGGTGAACGACATTGCCTTTGCCGTCGCCGAGGATCTGCACTTCGATGTGACGCGGCAACTCCACGAGCTTTTCAGCGTAAACGCGTCCGTCGGAGAAGTAGCGCTGGGCTTCGCTGGAGGCGACGCGAATCTGCTCTTCCAGCTCGTCGGCTTTGCGCACGATCTTCATGCCCTTACCGCCGCCGCCGGCGGAGGCTTTGATCAGCAGCGGGAAACCGATCTTGGCGGCTTCCTTAATGAAGTCTTCCACACTGCCGGTCTGCTTGGCGCTGGGCGCGATCGGGATGCCCTGCTTCTGCGCGTATTCGCGGCTGATGATCTTGTCGCCCATGAGGGTGACCACATCGGCTTCCGGACCGATGAAGGTGATGCCTTCTTTCGCCAGACGACCGGAGAAGCCGGCGTTTTCCGACAGGAAACCGTAGCCCGGGTGCAGACCGTCCGCGCCGGTCTTTTTGCAGGCCGCGACGATCTGATCCTGATCGAGATAAGCGGCGGTCGGCACGCTGCCTTCCAACTGCACGCGTTCGTCGGCCATCTGCACGTGCGGCGCGAGGCGGTCTTCATGGTGGTAGACCGCGACGCTTCCGATGCCCATTTTTTTCAAGGTGCGGATGACGCGGCATGCGATTTCGCCGCGATTGGCGATGAGGACTTTTTTCAGCATGTGTTCAACTCTGCTTGTGGTTTCTATCGCTCGATTTTTTGGTATCAGCTTTGGTATCAGCGAGGCGCTCAAGCCGCCGGGCAACGTTCTCCAGTCGCATGAGCGCCTGAGGATTAACCCCCGCGTTAGCGGAAGTCGACTCTGTATTGGCTAATCCACGGTAGATGATATCGACAATCTCATCGGCCGCCTGATCGGGAGAAAAATCGCCCTCGCCGCGCAGGAAAGCCCAGGTGTGGTGTTCGATGCCGCCGTAGATCATGTCGCGCACCATTTGCAGCGGCGCGTCGGCGCGGAACTCGCCGGTGGCAATGGCCTCCTTGACGATGGCAATGGTGCGCTTGGTGTATTGGCGGTTCAATTCGAATACGGATGTCTTGCGGTATTCCGGCCCGACGCGCAGCTCGCCCATGACGAGGCGGCACATGGCCTGATCGTCGTGGATGACCTTCAAGTGACGCCAGATCAGGAAACGCAGGCGGTTACGTGTGCCGCTGATGCCCGTGAGCTGCTGGTCATAGTCGGCCAGCATCTGTTCGTACCAATCTTCCGCCACTTCGATCAGCAGATCGCGCTTGCTGGGAAAATAGCGGTAGATCGTGCCTTCGACGATGCCGATCTTCTCGGCGATCTCCGAGATCACGGCTTCGGTATACCCCTTTGCGCAGAACACTTCGCGCGCCGTCTCCATGATGTCCGCGATCCGCTTCTCACGCGAAAGGCGGTGGACGCGGCGGCGCGGCGCTGGGGTATCGACCTTCATCAGGTGTGCTTTCGGAGCTGAGCCGGAACTACTTGCCGGGCCAATTCGGTTTGCGTTTTTGCTGGAAGGCGGCGAAGCCTTCCTTGCAGTCTTCGGTCTGGGCCATGGTCGGCAGCATGAGCTGACCGAATTCGTAGGCCTGATTGAGGGTCATGTCGCGCACGGCCTGGAAGCCGATTTTCCCAAGACGAATGGCGGTCGGCGACTTGTTGACGACGCGGCTCAGCAGCCAGTCGACTTTGGCGTCGAGTTCTTCCGGCGGCACGACGTAGTTCACGAGGTCCATGGCCAGGGCTTCGTCGGCCGTGAACAGTTCACCGGTGATGCACAGTTCGTACAACTTGCGCAGCGGCAAGACGCGCTGCAGCGTCGGCATGATCATGGCCGGGAACAGGCCGATGCCCGATTCCGGCGTGCCGAACTTCGCGGTCGAGGCGGACACCGCCATATCGCAGGCGCACATCAGACCGAGACCACCCGCCAGGGCGGGCCCGTTGACGCGGGCGATGATCGGCAGCGTGCAGACCGACATACGCTTCAGCATTTTTACGACAAAGTTGCGCGGGTCCGCCGGATTGACGGTGAAAGGCGCGCCCGTGGCGCTGGGGGCCAGGTCGCCACCGGCGCAGAAAGCTTTGTCGCCCGCGCCGGTCAGAACGATGGCACGGCATTCGGGGTCCGCTTCCGCGTCTTCGATGGCGGCGATGATGCCATTTGCGACCTGTTCATTGAGCGCGTTCCGGCGTTCAATACGGTTGATGAAGATCCATTTCACCGGGCCGCGTGTTTCTGTCAGGACCACCTGGGCTGCAGCGTCGGACATCGTCCCTCCTCCCTCCTCGTTATATGCGGTCTAAAAATGCCGCGATTTGTATTTAAATGAATACAACTCATTTGTCCCGCCAGCGTCAAGGAAATCTTCCGTTTTCTGCTTGATATCCCATTGTTTCCTAGATATTTCCGGAGCTTAAGGCCACCTCACACACGTGTGAGGTGGATTGAAAAGCGGCCAAATACCATGGACATACTGAGTAGTACTTATTAGTCTCGAAACGTAGCCTCATAGCCCAACCGGGGAATCTTTGTGATGAATCATGCTGCTGACGCCTCTTTGCGGAACGCCAACCCTTACTTCGACCTGACGGACGAGCATGTGCAGACCCTGGACCTGGCCGACACATGGGCCCGCCAGGAGCTTTATGATATTGCCCCGCGCATGGATAAGGACGAGTGGTGGCCCGACAACCTGATGGCCAAGATCGGCGAGGCCG
>JAIEMI010000249.1 GCA_019752235.1 Rhodospirillaceae bacterium | reverse complement strand
GGGATTCAGGAAGTCCGGCCATGGCCGTGAAAAGGGCCTGGAAGCGTTGCGCGATTTCTCCACCACCAAGACAATTATCATCAATCACGGCTAAGCTTTGCGAAAACGCATACCTGAGGCGACTTTTTGCAAGCCGGTTACGGTCGCCGCCCCCCGCAGAAAGGCGTAGAATCAGACTGGTCCTTTGCATTCAAAGGAGTGAGTCATGAAACACATTCATTGGGACGACTTCACTGACCACGTCAGGAACTTCGACTCTGGAGACCTTACGACGTTCGCCGTTCTAGGCGCGGCCATCGTGCTGATACTTCTTGTGGTCGCGAGCCTGTTCTTTTCCACCCCACTCCAGAGTGACGTACTGCTATTTCCTGGCGTCTAGGCGTTTATTCGAGAAACCATTCGCGCAGCTTGGCGCGTTCGGGGGCACCGACTTTCACCGCATCGCGGAGATAGCCGTCGATGGAGCCGTGCCGTGCGTGCACTTCTTCGAAGGCGGCTTTGAGATTCTCGGCGCGCACGGGAAAGACTCGTCCGAACAGTGCTTCCAGATCTGCGCGTGTACGGCCTTTTTCAGCGCTCGCGTATCTCTCCGCGAGTGTGCCGACGAAGTCGTTGGCTCCCGCCGATGCGTTGGTTCGCAGATAATCCTCAATGACCGTCTCTTCCGGCACGCCCAAGGCAAACAGGATGATGGCCGCGCCAAAGCCGGTGCGGTCACGGCCGCCGCGACAATGGATCAAGATCGGGCGGCCCTGGGCCCGCAGGATTTGCTGGAACATAGTAGCGTAGCGGTCGGGAAAGTCGGCCACCAGGCTCCGGTACATTTTGCGCTGCGACTCAAATACGGACTCGATGGAGTCGCCATCGAGGAGCGCACGCGCGACCACGGTAGGACGATGGGTTGCCGCGGGCCAGATATCGAGATGCAGACGGTCGAATACCGTATCGGCGGGAAGCCGGGATGGCCCCTTCTCGCTTTCCTCCACCGTACGAAAGTCGCAGATCGCCGCGATCCCAAGCTCTTTCATGCGCGCATGATCGGCATCGGTCAGATTGGCGAGATGCGCCGATCGGTACAGCTTTTTCCAGCGCACGCGACCGCCGTCGGCGGTGGCGTAGCCGCCGAAATCGCGAAAATTTATAACCCCGTCAAAGGGAAGATGGCGCTGCATGTCCCGACCTGCAGTGAACGACGCGGTTCAATACGGCCCGGGAGAGGCTGGTGTCAAACGAAAGGATAAATGGCTCTAATCGACAACCAGGCGGTTATCGACGCCGCGCACGCCGTTCACCGTCATCGCGCGCTCCTCGGCATGGCGCACATCGCTGCGGCTTTCAACATAACCCGTCAAATGGACGATATTGTTGTAGGTCTTCACGTGTATTTTCATGCCACTGAGATGGCGGTCTTCCATGATGGCGGCAGCGACCTTGGATGACAGAGCAGCGTCCTCCAGCGCCTCGCCACGATCTTGCAGATAATCCGCTTCGGCGCGGCGTTCACGAGAGGCGCCACCACCACAGGCGGCCAGACCGAAACACAGCAATAGAGATGACAGCGCGAGTGTACGACGCATCGTCATGACAGAACCCTTCCCTTCGTGGTCGCGATTTCCGCGAAATCGCTGTCCGAAGGGAAAACGCCGCGCAGGCGGATTGGTTCCTAGGTATGCAACGCCCGAGCGTGGGCAGCTTCCGGTGAAGCCCCGGCCCGTTTGGCCGACAACTTTTCGGCAAATCGCGTGACAGCTAGAGCGATTAACGAGCCGGCCAGCGCCAGGGCATGGTCCTTCTGACTATCGAACTCGTCGCCCTGGGTTCCGAGGAACGCGTTCCCCAGGTCCGGCGCAACAATAACTGCGGCCAACCACTCGATTAGCTCATAAACGCCGCTCGATGTAGCGATGACTGTAAAAGCGGAGAACCCCGCCCAACGCGCCACAGCAATATTCCGGCGCAGAAGAAGCTCGCGCACGGGATACGTAATCAGCAGCCCGAACCCGAAATGAATGATGCGATCATAATGATTGCGCTCAAATCCCGCGGCGTCCTTGAGCCACTCGCCGAAGGGCACGAGGGAATAGGTGTAGTGCGAGCCGATGGTGTGAAAGACCAGGAATATGATCACGAGCATAACGCTGACATCAGACAGCACCCGGGCGCGAAAGGCCCATACGGCGAAGATCATTCCCGCTAAGACCAGCAAGTTCTCGAGCAGCCAGTCGCTTCTCTCCACGGGACTGATGGCGGCCCAGATCCAAACCGCCACATACAGGCCCAGGGAAACCTGTACGAACCGGTTTTCGGAGAAGGATTTAAGATGGGGTGTGCCGGCGGTACTGATCATGGCCTAGGATAACCGGACGCTGCGGGCGGCATAAGGTGCTTATTTTCTGGCGGAACCGGCGGCGAGTCCGGCAACCAAGGCAGCCAACAGCGACGCGCCCTTATTGCGTTCGACACCATCGCGCAGGATCCCCAGAAACTCGTCCGCCAAAGGCCCGCCCTCGTCTATGACTTCATCGGGCGATGGATGGAAAAGACTGCGTGCGATCAGCATCAAGGCGCCGCCGGTAATAAGAAGTACGCCGGCTGCAGACAGCGCGGCGCCGCCTGCACCGATAACGGGAATGAGAAATATCCATAAAGCGGCGACGCCACAGGCCACGCCGGCGGTGACCGCAACGATGGCCATGCCGGTGCATAGGGTTCCCGTCGTGACACGACTGGCCGTATTAGCGCCGCGCTGGATACCGCGCGAGTTCGCCAGGAACATCAGACCTAATTTGAGCAGTTCGTCCATTTCTGGTGATCCGGGCTTAGCGGCGCTCCGTCAATCGGCTGAAGAGAAAGCCCGCGGCGAACGCAAGGAGCAAGCTCTGCACCGGTTGATCTTCGACATGCTTGTTAATCGCCTTGCTGGCACGTTCGCCTTTTTTGGCCATCGTTTTATACATAGCGGCGGCTTCGTCACTGACGTAGTCCGTAAGGTTCGTGGCCCCATTAACCGCGCCGTTCACCGTTGCCGTCTTCAGGTGTTCCATAGCCTTCGCCAAATCCTTCTTCAAGCGCTCGACATCGGCAACGACATTATCGATATCTGATTTTTTAAGCGGATTTTCCATAGACGCACCCTTTGCAACATAAAGCTTCGGTCTTCACAGCGCGCTCTGCCGTGAAGCCACCCGTTCGCCAGTAAAACGCGAAAACCCGCCTGAATGTTCCGCGCCATGCCCTGGACCGCGTGACACCAGGGATACGGCCAAAGCGCGCCCGGAACAATTGCTGGTGCGAGAGTGTTTTAACGTATGGCATCCGCATTCCGCGTGAACGCGAGGGAGGCAAACGGAGCGGACAGTCGATTTTGAGGAGGTGCGCCATGCTGTCGACCATTCTTCTCTTCTGATTTTCCTGATTCTCATTTTGCTGGGCGCCCTGCCGACGTGGCCCCATAGCCGCAACTGGGGTTATTACCCCAGCGGCGCCGTTTCGATCTTGCTCGTGGTCGTAGTGGTACTGCTTCTGGCGGGCCGTATCTAATTTCAGACGCTAAACCGCCGGGGCGCTATCGCTCCGGCGGTTCTTTTAGAAAGCGTCTTCAGTTTTCGAAATTGCCGGACGCGAAGTCCCAATTCAACAAATCGTCAACGACGGCTTAAAGGCGCTGGTCGCCGACCACGAGACCATTTCGCGCACGTTCCGTAAGGCCGTACAGGTGGCCGAAGACGACGATGATGTCGTCACCGCCGATATGCTGACGGACAGCATGCGCTCGCACGAAAATGCGGCATGGGTGTTGCGGTCGATTATCGCGCACTGATCACACCAAACAAAAGGCGCCGGCGCGGACTTTCCCGGCCGACGCCTTTCTTTTGGAAAGCAATTGTTAACCGACAGCCTTGCACTGGGCAGGGGCTTTCTGGTCTTCGGCCAGGAGCAGCGCCTGGGCGATGGTCGCCTTGACGGTATCGGTCATGAAAGGCTTGCTCACGAGGAATGTCGGTTCGGGGCGCTCGCCCGTCAGCAGGCGTTCCGGATAGGCCGTAATGAAGATCACCGGCGCGGTGATTTGGGTCAGGATTTCATTGACCGCATCAATGCCTGAACTTTTGTCGGCAAGTTGAATATCCGCCAGGACCAAACCCGGCTTACTGGCCTGGGCCGCAGCGACGGCTTCGCGGCGTGTCGTCGCGGTGCCGCATACGTGGTGGCCCATTTCCTCGACGATGTTCTGGAGATCCATGGAGATCACGGGTTCGTCCTCGATGATCAGGACCGAGACCGGCACCTGCGCGACCAAGTCGTAGAGCGCTTCTTTTACCATCGTCGAGATGTCGTCCGTCGTGCGGCCGAGAATGAGGCCGGCTTCGGCATGGGTGAAATCTTCCATCACTGCCAGCAACAAGGCCTGGCGGCGGGCCAAGGACAGAGCGTCGAGACGTTCGCGGAAACGGCTTCCCATTGCACCGGCGATGCCGGCGGGGCTTTCGTGCGTACCCGACCAGATCGTATGGAAGACACGATACAAGCCGACGCGCGGATGGATCCCGCGCGGAAACTGATCGGGTGATTGAATGATCGATTCAAGCGTGGTGCGCACATAAGCATCTCCGCCGCTTTGCGAGCCTGCCAACGCGCGCGCATACCTCCTCAGCAGCGGGAGATGTGCAGCGATATCTTGCGACAACGACATGTGTGGAACCTCTTCTAGAACGACTGGTGAAAAACCGCACCGCCGTTCCGCGGCCTAATGACGCATGATTTGAAACAGTGCGGGAATTCTATCCCCAAAAGAACGGATGAGAACAGCCCGGGCTGCCATCATTAGAGGACGAAATTTTTGATAAGAGCGGGAACAAATTACAAAACCACGCACAGTATTACGTGTAGCTTAGAAATGCAGGGGCGTCGGATGTGCCCTAAAATCAGGCATTTTATGCCCTAAGGGCGAAAAAAGCCTCTCCCGTGAAGTTCCGCTTCACGGGAGAGGACATGTTCCGCAACTTGGGGAGATTGCGGAAAGGGCGATGCGTGCGGGGCTGGGGGACGGCCGGGATGCTCGCAGCGCCACTATCAAACGCAGACTTCTGTACCGGTATAATTCAGCCTTCCGGGCTTCGTTCCTGCGCGTCCGCGAATTTTTTAATCGGTGTTCAACCGCCGTGTTTACCCGGTCCCGTACCCGTTTCGGTGTCGGCACGTTTGTTCTCATCGTCGAGCGCAATCAACGCACTGACGACAGCACCGAGATGGCTTGATTCACCCTGAGTCATGTTCTCTTCCTCGGCAACGGAGAGAAGCCGCGCATCGACCTCCCACTGACGCAAAATATCGATTTTCGTTTTACGGTTCAGGTCGGGGTGCAGCAGCACTTCCTTCGGGGTTTTGAAAAACTTGCTTGGGTTGGTTTTGGCCGCTTCAACATTCAGGGCGTGATGCATGGTTCACCTTTGCGGGGCCATTTCGGCGTTGCGAGAGATCCTGAAACGGGAACGCTGGGCATCATCCAAGGTTCCTCAGTACGTCGGGGCCTACGGCATGGGAACAATACTTTAAATTGTATTATGTATATTACATATAATATAAATTGTGACCACAAATAGCGGGTATTCAAAAAAACGCCGGTCGCCGCGCTTTTCTCGGGAACCCGGCAGGAGCGTGTTGCGTTGTCACCTCGCGAAATTCTCGAATCTTGCTCACACTCACACTTCTCTCGTCTCAATTTAGAAGGTTCATCCATGGCTGAAAAATTCCAGGGCATGCTGTTGACCCACCTTCCTCGCCCACAGGCTTACGCGGTCATACTGACTAGCGACCGGCGGCGGAGAATCTGTTGCAGGAAACCGCATTGAAAGCATGGCGCGCGCAGTCACAGTTCGCGCTCGGCACCAATTTTACAGCCTGGATCTATAAGATTCTGCGGAACGAATACATCAGCTCGTTGCACCGCAATAAACGCAGGCCGGCGCGGTTGGGTGAAATACCGGAAGAATTCCTGTCGCGTAAAGTCGTCCACGCCATGAACAAACTCCAGCCGGAGCAGCGCGAAGTATTGGTGCTGATCTGCGCCAGCGGCCTTTCCTACGAGGATGCCGCCGAGACGCTAGGGTGCCCCGTCGGCACCATCAAGACCCGCCTGTGGCGCGCCCGTGCCCGCATGGCGGCCTTGGTCCTGGGCGAAGGTGCCCCGGCGGAAGGTGCAAGGGGAAAGAATGAAGCGCCCCGCTCTTGCATGTCTTCGCAAGACAGTTGGGGCTCATACGCGAATTAAACAGGCGGTTAGCCAGCACGTTTGGCTTATCCGCGGAGGAAGGCTAGTATGTACATCGGTGTCGTCGAAGGAGCGCTTAAAACGCTCATGGAAAAGAACGATACCAATACAAGGCGCGCTTCCTCTGCCGATCGGTTCTGCCCCCCCCCATGAATGATAAGCCCACTTTGAGACTGCCGCCGCTGGACAAAGCCAGAGCGCAGAACACTGCCAATGGCTCAGGCAACAAAATGAACCCGGCCTTCGATTCATGGCTTGAAGACAAGCTGCACAACATGTTCGATTCGGTCGCCGCCGAACCGCTCCCGCAGGATTTGCTGAAGCTGCTGGACGAACTGGACAAGAAAACCGGTTTGGGCAACGGCG
>JAIEMI010000182.1 GCA_019752235.1 Rhodospirillaceae bacterium | reverse complement strand
CGACGCCAAGCGCAAAAAGGGCTCCATCGTCTCGTCCAACACGTCGACGATCCCCTTGAAGGAACTGACCGACGGCATGCCGGCCGCCATGGTGCCGGACTTCATGATCACGCACTTCTTCAACCCGCCCAGATATATGAGGCTGTTGGAGATCGTGGCGTCGGACAAGACGCGCAAGGACGCCGTCGCCACCATGCACCAGTTCTGCGACGTGCGTTTGGGCAAGGGCGTGGTGATCTGCAAAGACACACCCGGCTTCATCGCCAACCGCATCGGCACCTACTGGCTGCAAGTCGGCGTGGTGGAAGCGCTGAAGCTGGGCCTCACGGTCGAGGAAGCCGACGCCATCGGCGCGCGCCCCTTCGGCATTCCCAAAACCGGCGTCTTCGGCCTGATCGATCTGGTCGGCCTGGACCTGATGCCGCACATCGCCAAATCCATGCTGTCGCTGCTGCCCAAGACCGACGACTACGTCCGCATCTCCGGCGAGCCGCCGGTCGTCACCACCATGCTCAAGAACGGCTGGATCGGCCGCAAGGGCCCCAGCGGTTTCTACCGCGTGAAAAAGGTCGAAGGCGAGCGCGTCAAGGAAAGCATCAACCTCAAGACCGCCGAATACGGCCCGAGCGTGAAGGCCGACCTGAAGAGCATTGGCGCCGCGAAGAAAGGCGGGCTCAAGGCCGTCATCGAAAGCGCCGACAAGGGCGGGCAATACGCCTGGAAGATCGCGAGCCAAGGCCTGACCTACGCCGCCTCGCTGGTGCCGGAGATCGCCGACACGATCTACGACGTCGATGAAGCCATGAAGGACGGCTACGGCTGGGGCCTGGGTCCGTTCGAAGTCATCGACCAGATCGGCGCCAAATGGTTCGCCGAGAAACTGACGGCTGAAAAGATCGCCGTGCCACCGCTGGTGAAGATGGCCGCCGACAAGGGCGGCTTCTACCGCACCGAAAACGGCAAACTGCAGTACCTAACCACCAAGGGCGACTACACCGACGTCGTGCGCGCACCGGGCGTGCTGAAACTCTCGGACATCAAGCGCGCCGGCAAACCGGTCCTGAAGAATCCTTCAGCCAAAGTCTGGGACATCGGCGACGGCGTGCTGTGCTTCGAGTTCACGTCGCGCGCCAACAGCCTCGACCCCATGACCATGGCGGCCTACAAGGACACGCTGAAGCTGATCAAGAGCGACAAGACGTGGAAAGGCCTGGTTGTTCACAACGAAGGCCCCAACTTCTCCGTCGGCGCCAACATCGGCTTAGTCCTGTTCGCGTCCAACATCGCCGTGTGGTCGGAACTGGAAAGCCAGATCGAGGACGGCCAGAAGACCTATCAGAACCTGAAGCTCGCCCCCTTCCCCGTCGTCTCGGCCCCCTTGGGCATGGCGCTGGGCGGCGGCTGCGAAATCCTGCTGCATTCCGACGCCATCCAAGCCCACGCTGAAACCTACACCGGCCTGGTGGAAGTCGGCGTCGGCGTCATCCCCGGCTGGGGCGGCTGTAAGGAAATGTTGCTGCGCTTGAAGAACGATCCCAGGCTGCCGAAAGGCCCGATCCCCGCCGTCGCCCGCGCCTTTGAACTCATCGGCACGGCGCAAGTGGCGAAATCCGCGTTTGAAGCCAAGGAAATGGGCATCCTGCGCAAGGACGACGCCATCTCCATGAACCGCGACCGCTTGCTGGCCGACGCCAAGGCCAAGGTGCTGAAGCTCGCGGAAAATTACACGCCGCCGAAGGAACAGGTCATCAGCCTGCCCGGCCCCAACGGCGTCGCCGCCCTCAAGACCGCGCTGCAAGGCCTGACCCTGCAGGGCAAGGTCACCCCGCACGATCAGGTGGTCTCGCTTGCCTTGGCGAGAGTGCTCACCGGCGGCAACACCGACCACACCGAAACCGTCACCGAGAAAGACCTCATGAAGCTCGAACGGCAGTCGTTCCTGGAGCTTGCCAAGAACCCCGCCACACTCGCGCGCATGGAAGTCATGCTCGACACCGGCAAACCGCTTCGGAATTAGGAGTAAGAGTCATGGCCAAGTACACAGCTCCTCTGCGCGACATGAAGTTCGTTTACCGCGAATTGTTCGACGGCGACGACTTGCAGAACCTGCCCGGCTATAGCGACTTCTCGGCCGACGTGGTCGATGCGGTGCTGGAGGAGGCCGGCAAGCTGGCCACGGAAGTCTTGTTCCCCCTCAACCGCTCCGGCGACGAAGAGGGCTGCACTTATGAGAACGGGGTCGTTCGCACGCCCAAGGGTTTCAAGGAAGCCTACGACCAGTTCATCGCCGGCGGCTGGACCGGCCTGGGCGCGGACCCCGAGTACGGCGGCCAGGGCGCGCCCAAGGCCGTCAACATGCTGGTGGAGGAAATGATCTGCTCGGCCAACATGGCCTTCGGCATGTATCCCGGCCTCACCCACGGCGCCTATAACGCGCTGAAGCTGTACGGCACCGACGAACAGAAGCAGACCTATCTGCCGAAGTTCACGGACGGCACGTGGTCGGGCACCATGTGCCTCACCGAACCTCAGTGCGGCACGGATCTGGGCCTGGTGCGCACCAAGGCCGAACCGCAGGCGGACGGCAGCTACAGCATCACCGGCACCAAGATTTTCATCTCCGCCGGCGAACACGACCTGACCCAGAACATCGTGCATCTGGTGCTGGCGCGCATGCCCGACGCGCCGCCGGGCATCAAAGGCATCAGCTTGTTCATCTGCCCCAAATTCATTCCTAAAGACGACGGTACGCCCGGCCAGCGCAACGGCGCATCCTGCGGCGCCATCGAACACAAGATGGGCATCAAGGCTTCGGCCACCTGCGTCATCAACTTCGATAGCGCCAAAGGCTGGCTGGTGGGCGAAAAGAACAAAGGCATGCGCGCCATGTTCGCCATGATGAACACCGCGCGTTTGGGCGTGGGCGTGCAGGGCCTGGGCCTGTCGGAAGTGTCTTATCAGGGCGCGCTGCTTTATGCCCGCGAACGCCTGCAAGGCCGCAGCCTGAAGGGCGCCAAGGCCCCCGAGAAAGCCGCGGACCCGCTGATCGTGCACCCCGACGTGCGCAAAAACCTCCTGACCATGAAGGCGCTGACGGAAGGCATCCGCGCGCTCGTCATGTGGGTGGCGACGAGCCAGGACAAGGCCGAGAAAGCCGCGACCGAGGCCGAGCGTCTGCAGCACGACGACCTGATCCAGTTCCTGACGCCGGTGGTAAAGGCGTTCGGCACCGACGCCGGGTTCGACAACGCCAACCTCGGCGTGCAGATTTACGGCGGTCACGGCTACATCCGCGAACACGGCATGGAGCAATATGTGCGCGATGCGCGCATCACGCAGATTTATGAAGGCACCAACGGTATTCAGGCGCTCGACCTCGTCGGGCGCAAGATGACCGCGCACTACGGCCGCTACATGCGCGCCTTCTTCCATCCGGTGCAGCAGTTCATCGAGGACAACGCCGCCGACCCGCAGATGGAAGAGATCGTGGTGGAACTCGCCAAGGGATTCGGCCGTTTGCAGCAGGCCGTGGGCCAGATCGCCCAGAAAGGCATGAGCAACCCCAACGAAGCCGGCGCGGGCGCGACGGATCTGCTCAAGATTCTGAGCTACGTGTCAGTGGGCTATATGTGGGCGCGCATGGCCAAGATCGCCTTCGCGAAGCAGAATGACGATCCCACCGGCTTCTACAAAGGCAAGATCAAGACCGCCAAGTTCTATATGCACAAGCTGATGCCCATCACCGGCGCGCTGCTGTCCTCGATCATGGCCGGCGGCGACACCATCATGGACATGGAAGACGAACTGTTCGACGCGGCGGTGGCGGCGTAAAATACAACCTACCCCTGGTGGGGAGGGGCTTTACGGGCCGGTTCCGCATGAATCTCCTCCTTCGCCTGATCTGGATGTTCCTCACCGCCCGGTTTGGCGCGGCGCGCGATTCCATGGGCGAAAACCGCATGACGTTCCGGTGCCTGCCGACGGACCTGGACGTCAACATGCATATGACCAACAGCCGCTATCACAGCTTTACGGATTTGGTCCGTATCGACCTTGTGATCCGCAGCGGCGCGTGGAAGCGCCTGCGCGCGGAGAAGCTGTACCCCGTCCTGGCGTCGGCCACCATGCGCTTTCGCCGCTCGATCGCGCCGTTTCAGAAGTTCATCGTCACGGCGCGGGTCGTGTCCTGGGACGAGAAGTGGATTTATATCGAGCACAGGTTCTTGACGGGCCCGGCCGCGCAAGACGTAGCGGCGATTTCCGTCGTCAAGACCACCTTTCTCAGCCCGCAGGGCCGCATCCCCATCGAGCGCCTGATCGCGATCATGGGATACACGGGCGCAAAGCCGGATTTCGTGCCGGCGCTGCAAAAGCTGAACGAACTGGAAACCCAGCTCTCCGCCTAACGATCGCGCGGAGGCGGGGTTAAGCCGTAATCAGCGCCCTGAGGTCGGATTGCGTGCGCTTTGCGGAAAACAAAAAATTCCTGTCGGAAAGCCTTGAAAGCAGCGCCAAATCCGTACGCTTGACTTCATTTACGGTCACCATGTTTTCGGCGATTGAAAAACATGTGTAAGCGGGCGGAACAAACCCCCAGGTTTTTTCGAGTTCCACCGGCGAGTTGGCCTCCAGCAGCAGGTCGGGCAAACACCGCGCCAATACATTTTGCGCGCCCTTCAGCACCATCTCCTCGGCGCCTTCGACGTCGATCTTGATCAAGTCGATCTGGTCGTTTCCTTCAAAGAACCCGTCGAGGCTTACGCTCCGCACGGCCGTCGGCGTTCCCTTTTGTTTTGTGATGGAATGAACCGATGAAAGAATATTGTCGGCGGCATAAATCTCGTACAGAACTCCCTCTCCGTCTTTGTCGCATACAATGGCATGCGTCGATGTGATCCGATCCGAAAGTCCGTTGAGCGTGACATTCTTCCTCACGCGCTCGAAATTGCGGCGCGAACCCTCAAAGCAATAGACCGTGGCCTGGGCATTCGTGGTCGCCGCAAGCAATCCGTAGATTCCGGTGTAAGCTCCGATGTCGAGCACGCTCCTGGCATTGGCCGCCAGCGCCGACCACAACCTGAGAGAAGAGGCTTCCCAACCGGCAAAGAACCCCGCCCAATAGAGGGTCTTCACGACGGTGTCGTCGTTTTCCAGGTACATCACAAAAGGCTTGTGAGTACAGGGTAGGACGATGGGCATTACGCCCACCAGCGGATGTTTATCCCAAAACGCCAGCCGCTCCGGCAGATGAAAGGCCTTGTTAAAATCGAGTGTCATTGTGACTGCGCTTTCCTACCGTTTCGCGGATTCCAGGGCGTCCGCGATCTGCCGCAGCAGGATACTGCCGTAGGCCGCGTTCATGTGCCACGGATCATCGGCCGCGAAGTGCCAATTCGACAGCCCCCGCACCCCCATGGTCTGCGGCGCCTGGGCAATAAATTGAACCGCACGCGGCAGGGACTGCAGAATGGCCGCCAGCTCTTCGTCGTGGATCCGTGACCAGTTTGCCCACAACTTCCAGCCGTCGGGTCCGTGACATTTGGCGAATACGTCTTCGGAAGGGTGAAGCAAGGCTTCGCTCGGGACCGGGCAAGGCGCCACCACGACCGGCGCGGTGGAATGAGTCACGACATCACGCAAGGCCTGGAACGCCGTATGCTTGAGCAGCGCGCTGCGGATCACCGTCCGCAGACAGGCCGCCGAAACGTAAGTCCGCGCGCCGAGCGCGTCGGGCGGCACGTAAAGATGCCCGCCGATAGCGGACGGAACCACGCTCTTAAAGGGGTGGGGAAACTGCTCGCGGACGGCATGCAGCCCGACGGCGACGACAACGAAAGCGTCGTAATCCGAGAGGACAATATCGCTTTTTCCCTTGGATGAGGTTTCGAAATTGTCGCGCACGCGATCGTTCTTGGGCCGCAGTTTGCCGTCCACGTAGGTCACTTGAGGCTGACCGCCGCCGACGGCGGCAAAAATATCGCAGGCGGCATCCTGGAAGACGTCAGAAACCTGCAAGGCCTGCGATACGCAAGCCATGTGGGAGTTTCCGAGAAAACAGATCCGCCTGTTCATGGCCCGGCCTTTCCCGCGAAGGCTTCCAGAAAAGCATCCTCGCAAGCGGGGTCGTGATCGCCATCGGCGGCCTCGACGGCCGGACCTGAGGACAAATCCCCCACAGCCTGGCCGTGCTGTGCAAAGAACGCCGCCATGGCGCTCTCAACGCCGACCCGGCGGATATCGCGCAGATTGTTTTCATAGAACGATCCGCGCGCGGCCGTGTTGGTGATGATCTCATAGGACGGGAAGTAATCCACATCGGGACATTGGGCGACCAGCTCGCCCGCCGCGGCGCGCAAGATCGCTTTCGAGTGGGCCGTCGCGACCAGAACATGGTGGCCGGACGCCGTCGCCGTCAGCGGTACCGGTGAAACGGTCACGATAAACCGGCAGGCCGGGTTGAATGACTGGAGAAAAGCCCGGAAGCGCAGAAAGTCCTGAACCACCTCGGCGAACGAAAGGTTATGGAAGGCGTAATGTTCCGGATCGTAGTCGCCGGCAAAAACCCCGGGCGCCGTCGGAAACACGGTCTGCGTGGCGCGGTGGACCCAGCATTCCGTCAGTCCAAAGGTGAAAATGAAGACGCTGCATGTCTCCAGCAGTCTCCGGACGGCCTGCAGATGAAAGGTGC
>JAIEMI010000037.1 GCA_019752235.1 Rhodospirillaceae bacterium | reverse complement strand
CGACGATATAGTCCATGTACGCGGCGCCCATGGTGCCAGGATAGCCAAGGTAATTCACTTGTATGGGCGCCGCGCGCCGCGCCATGATTTCGGTGCGCGCCTCGCCCGTGTGTCCGGCCAGATCGACGGCGATATCGATCTCCCGCGCACGCGCCAGAGCAACAACTTCCGCATCCGACGCCGCGCCGACATCAAGAAATTCGTCGAACCCGGATTCCAGCCGCAACCTCGTTGCGTCCCGCACATTGAGGCCATAGGAAAAACCCGTCACATGAAACCGCCCGCGATTATGAGCCTCGATCAGGCCCGCCATCAGCGACGATACCGGATGTTCGCGAAAATCCATCGAGAAGTATCCGAGCCGAATTTTGTCTCCCCGCGCCCGCTTCGGGATCGGCACAACCGCGCCGGCCGGCACAGCCTTGTCCTGCGTCCAAATTTGCGCGGCCTTGCGTTGGATGTCGGGGGCATCGACCAGGGCCAGGACCGCCGTCGACCCCGCCGCCTTTTCCTTGCGTTTGATGCGGGTCGTCAGCCCGGTAATAGCCGTTTCCACGTCGCGCCAGTCGGCGATCTGCATGCGCGCATGCAGACGCGTGCCGAACAGGAACGGGATGTTGTGGTCGATCTTCATGGCCCTGTCGTAATCGCGCACGGCGTCGGCGTTGCGCTTCAGCTCGCGCAATGCTCCGCCCCGCGCCACCAGCGCATCGGCAAAGTCAGGGCTGTATTGCAAAGCGAGATCGAAACCCGCGACGGCGTCGGAGAACCGCTCCAACGCCGCCAGCGTCACGCCGCGGTTGTATTGCGCTTCAGCGTAGTCGGGCGCAACGCGCAAAGCCGCGTCGAAACTGGCCATGGCCGCCGTGTAGCGTTTCAATTCACGCAACGCGATGCCGCGGTTGTTGAGCGCCGTCGGATCCTCCGGCTGGAGTTTCAGCGCCGCTTCATAGCTCGCCAAAGCTTCCTCGTGGCGCTTCAACGCGCTGAGGACGTTGCCGCGGTTGTTGTAGGCGATGGCGTAACCGGGATTGAGCGCCAGCGCCTTGTCGTAGCTTTGCAGTGCGGCCGCATGATCGCCCAGTTCCGCCAGCGCGATGCCGCGATTGTAGAAGATTTCAGGTTTGCGCGGATCGACGGCGGCGGCTTTGTCGAAGAAATCCAGCGCCCGCGCGGGATTTCTCAACTGCAGAGCGGTTACACCCGACAAATACAAAGCGCCGTAATGCTGGGGCTGCTCTTTCAGCACCACGCGATAGCATTTCTGCGCCTCGTCCAGCCGCCCCGCGCGCTGATGAGCCAGCCCTTCCTGAAATTTCGCTTCAGACATGCTGCTATTTAGCGCAGGGATTTGAAATGCGCATAGGATGGATCGTCACGGTCGCGCCGCGACAATTCCATGGACACATCCTTCACGCGATCGACGGAAAATTCATAAGGCGTATAAGAATCGAACACGACTTGCCGGTGATCGATGGCCCAAACACCGTCGCGCCGTGACCAGCGGTCGAGGTAGCGCCCGCGATAGAGATTATCGAGAATTTTACCGTTGTCGGGCTCGGTTTGCAGAGACGCCGTGAAACAGGCTTCCGAAACCGCCTTCTCACCCATGACCTCGACGAGGATATTCGCAACTTGATGAGAGTGATTACGCAGCTTGGCGCGATGGGCCCAGCTCGGCCCGAAATAATCCACGGCCTTGATGTCCGGCGTACCGGCCCGGCTGGTGTAATTACACGTGCCGTCCGGATGCCAGATGGTGCGCGCCATCTCCAGGTCCATGCGGTCAAAGGCGCGGCAATAACGATAGAGAACTTCCGTGATGGCCTGTTTGGCTAGGAGGACTTCAACCGCCGGGTCGGCCATCGCACATCCGCTCATCAGGTAAAGGCGTTGGGGTCCGGCGTCCCAAGCGACGCGACCTTGATTTGCCCGTTGTCATCGATCTTCTGCATCATAAAGGAAGTTTGCCGGAAACGCAGGGTTTTGATCCACCAGCGGCCACCCTCGCGTACATACACGTCGTCGTATTCGCCCGAAAGCTGGATGGTGATGCGCGTGTTCACGTCGATGCCGTAATAATAGCTGTCCCACTTACCTTCCGCGGTATCGGGGCCGGTCAGCGTGATGCGGGCGTTATGGCCGTGATGCATATTATACATGCCGGGCCGTCCACCCTGCTCCTTGGCGATCTTGACGAAGGCTTCGCGATCCTCGCAGCGGGGGATGCCCTCCATCTCGATCAGGGCGCCCTGGGCAATAAAACAATTGCGCACCTCGTCCAGGCGATAACCGTCGAGGTGGTTCCAGTAGTTGTATTTCAAATCCTTGATGGCGGCGATGTCTTCCAGGGCGGCAACGCGCCGGACGAGAGCCTTTAATTCTTCGCTCATGATGTCCTCGCTACGGCAGCATGGCCCCGGCGTCCACCGGAATGGTCGCGCCGGTCATCAGCATCGACATGTCGCTGGCGCAGAACACCGCCACGCGCGCCACATCGTCGGCCACGCCCAGGCGGCCCAGGGGCACGCTCTTGGCCATCTGCTGCTCCATGGATTTAATGCGGTCCATTTCCTCGCCCGCCGCTACCATCATGCGCGAGGTCACACCCGGCGTCAGGACGCCGGTCGGCGCGATGCCGAGCACGCGGATGTTGGCGGGGCCGAATTCGAGAGCGAGGCTCTTGGTGAGGCCGATGACGCCATGTTTCGAGGAACTGTAGGCCGCGAGGCCGGGCCTTCCGCGAAACCCGGCGACGGAGGCCATGTTGATGATCACGCCGCCCTTCACCCCATCCTTCCCTGGCACGCTCATGCGCCGGGCGGCTTCGCGCGAACCGATGAAGGTGCCGCGCAGATTGATGGCCTGCACGTTGTCCCATTCGTCAACGGTCAGATCGAGTGTGCTGCGGCCCGGAAAAATGCCGGCGTTGTTCACCCAAATGTCGAGGCGGCCCATGACGCGAACAGCGGTGTCGGCCAAAGCGGTCAGCGCCTTCTCATCGGTGACGTCGGTTAAGACGGATTCCGTGCGGACATTGAAGTCCTTGGTGATCGCGGCGGCGGCCCTGTCCATTTCCAACTTATCGATATCGGCGAGAACGATATGCGCGCCCGCTTCGGCGAAGCGGCGGCAGACCGCAAGGCCGATACCCTTAGCCGCGCCGGTAACGACCGCCACGCGGTCTTTCAACGACGTCAGGCGCGCGAGCGGCTGATCGGAAACATCGGCGATCGGCATGAAGACACCTTATGAGTTACTGCGCGGCTTCTTGAACCTCGGGCGCATTGCGCCCGTGCGTGGCGTGGCGCGCGGCGATATAACCGAACGTCATGGCCGGTCCCAGCGTGCCGCCCGCGCCCGGGTAGCAATACCCCATGACCGTGGCCGCCATATTGCCCACGGCATAAAGGCCTTGGATCGGACGGTCCTCGGTATTCAGCACCTGGGCGTATTCGTTGGTATCCAGCCCGCCGTTGGTGCCGATATCGCCAGGCCACAACGGCACGGCATAAAACGGCCCTTCCGTCAGGGCGCGCAGGTTTGGGTTCGGCTGCTGGGCGTGATCGCCGTAATAACGGTCATAGGCGGCATCGCCGCGGCCGAACTCCGGATCCTTGCCGCGATGGGCGCCGGCGTTGAACTTCTCAATCGTTTCCGTCAGCGCCGGACCAGGCACGCCGATTTTGGCGGCCAATTCGGCCCATGTGTTCGCTTTATAGAGGATCGAGCGCACGTTCGAGGCCAACAACCAGTCCGGCACCATCGGCAGGATGGGGCCGACCGGGAATTTGTGCCGATACTTGGAATCGAAAATCATCCACGACGGGATCGTACCCGCGCCGGGGAGATTGGCCTCAATCATGCCCTGGCCGCAGATGTGATAGGACGCGGCTTCGTTCTGATAACGTTTACCGGCCTGATTGACGACGATGCTGCCCGGCAGCGCCCGCTCGAAGGTCACCATGCGGGCACGCTCCTCGCCGGGCACCTTGAGCGACGGCGCCCACCAGGCGGAATGCATATTGATCAGCTTCGCGCCCAGCTTCTGGCCCAGCACAATGCCGTCGCCGGTATTGTTGACCTGCGAGCCGCTCCAGCCGGGATTGTCGGAACCCTTCAAATACGCCGTGCGCATTTCGGCGTTGCGTTCGAAGCCCCCCGCCGCCAGCACCACGCCCTTGCGCGCCTGGATACGCAGTCTACGTCCATCCCGTTCGACGACGACGCCGACAACCTTTCCGTCTTCGGTCACCAGATCGACCAGCTTGGTCTTCAGCCACAGCGGAACGCCGCGGGCGTCGAGCGACAGCTTGAACCGCCCGGCCAGGGCGTTGCCCAGTGTCAGGAAGCGGTCGCGCGACGAACGCAAGCGCTGCCCGACATCGCCGTAGTAACGCCACAGCACGCGCAGCAGTGTTTTCCACCAGCCCGGGGGGCGGAACAACAGGGGGTGCGTTTCCTCCACCACCCAGCTAATGCGATTGAGGAAAATGGTCGCCGGCGACGGCGCCCGCATGCGCTCCAGGTCGGCGCCCAAGCGGCGGCCGTCCAAGGGGATCGGGTCGTGGGTGCGGAAGCCGAGTTTTCCGCCCTGTACTTCGGCGTGATAATCCGTGTACGGCACGGCACGGAAACGAACTTCGGAGTTGTCTTCCAGCCAACGGACCATTTCGCGGCCCGTGGTTGTAAATGCCCTGATGCGCGCGTCGGTGACGTTGGGGGCGGACAACGCGCGAATATATTGATAGCCCTCTTCCACCGTGTCCTGCTGGCCGACAGCCGCCGCCAGATGCGTTGCGGGCACCCATATGGTGCCGCCGGATGTGGCCGACGTACCGCCGAACATGTCGCTCTTTTCGATGATGACGGTTTTCGCCTTGTTGGCGGCCGCCACCAGCGCGGCGGTCATGCCTCCCGCGCCAGAGCCGACGACGACAAGGTCGAACGTCTCGTCCCATTGCTGTGAAGTGCTCACGATATTCCCTGCCTCCCGGCTCAGCATGTCGCCCAAGCAGCGAAAGTGCCACCTCCTTCGCAGCCTCGCCAAGGGGCTTTTTCGCAAATCCGGGGTCGTTACGGGTGGTTCGCGGCCAATTGCGGATAATATGGCTCATTTAGCGCCAAATATGGTCCGTCCCGCAGGCGTGCGTTGGCGCAAGCGCCGCCCACACACAAGGCAAATTGCGGCAAAGGCGCCGAGAAGGAAGGCGAAAAGCGTTAGGGCGCTTACGGGCGCTCAAGGACCGAGATGAAATAGCCGTTGTGCCAGTCACTCTGTTTGCCGGCCACGGCGGGGTGCCCGTTGTTCAGGGTGCTCCTGATTTCCGCCGAATACAGAATGTTCAGGTTGCACTTTTGGATGGCCGAGAACGTCCCGGCGCGCACCCGCTCCCAGTTCCAATCGTCGACGATGAATACGAACTGTTTGTCCATGCACGGCAGGGCCATGGCGAGACCATCGTACTGGTCCCTTTCCTCATGCGGCCCGTCGAAGAGGTAGACGTTGAATTTTGTCGATATGCCGGCGTAATCGACTTTGCGGAAGTCGGCTTCGTAGAAAAATACCGTGGCGTCGGGCGTTTTGTATTTCTGGACGTTCGCCATAAAGGCGTCTCTCGGACCGCCGAACTCCGACCAGTTGTCGATGGCGACAGCGAGAACTTTGTTGCCGTGGATGGCGGAGCACAGGGTCGAACCCGCCCAGCTTCCCACTTCCAGGTAGCGCGCATTGTCTAAGCCGCGCACGAGGTTGTTGATGAAAAACCGGTACTTCGTCCCGGACATGCCGTCGATGCTGTAGATGCCTTGCGTGGAATCGAGCTTCGTCTGCATGGTCGCGGCCGTCAGGTGCCTTTCAACCGCGTCAACCAAAGGCGACGAATATTTGTTATTTTTCAAGGCGCTAAGCATTTCCATGGGGACGGCTTTCGTATGTGCGGACCCGGTCAGGGTGACGACGCAGTATGGCCGCCAATGCTTTCCGACTCATTAAGTCAGGCCGGGGCCCAAAACCGGCCCTTAAGCCTTCCGCCGCGGCTCACCGGGCCATAGACGGTCGTCGCCGCGCAGGTAGGAATAGGCGTGCTGCTCGGCCAGCTTTTCCCGGTAGAGACCGTTGTAGTCAGGGACCAGCATCAGTTCGACGTCGTCCTTATCGAGCGCAATACCGATGTCGAGATAGACGTCGAGATTCGAAAGGTCGGGACGATGCAACCTGCCGTTTTTAAAGTCGTTCCACATCTCGGCGTACAGTTTCTCGAGACTGGAGACCAGCAGCGGCGTATCGAACAGAACGCACGTATCGCGGTTCGCCTGTAGTTTTTGTTTCGCGGCCAGCAACTTCTCTTTGTTGTTGCCCAGATCCACCGCCAACGCGACAAAATCCTCCGGCTTGTAGCAAATCATCTCCGCCATGCCGGCCGCGTGCACCAGGCTGCCGCAGACGCGCGAGGCGAAGCCGCGGCCCGCCAGCGTGACAACCGGCACACCCATCCACAAGGCGTCCGAGGACGTGGTATGCGCGCCATAGGGCGCCGTATCCAAGAAGAGGTCGGCCAACGGATAGCGCACGAGATGGTCGGGGTTGCGCCGCTTGCCGGCAAAAATGATCCGTTCCGGGGCGACACCATGCTGCGCGGCCAGTTCTTTCAAGCGGGCATTGGTGGTCTCGATGCTGTCCAGCAGCCACAGCACGCTGTTCGG
>JAIEMI010000274.1 GCA_019752235.1 Rhodospirillaceae bacterium | reverse complement strand
GCCATGGTGAGCAGCGCGCCGACGAAAACAACCGCCCAGAAAGCCAGCGGCAGTGTGGCGCCGCCTTGCCAGGGCCACGGGCGGGGAATTCTTGATTCTTCTTCAGTGGCTTGGCGCGGTTCCTTCACACCCAACCATAAGACGGCGACCGCCAGGACGGCGGGGATCGTGGCCAATAAAAACACCACGCGCAGGCCGGTCTCGAACCACAGCAAAATCGCCACGGCGGCCAGCGGGCCTAGAAAGGCGCCGACCGTGTCCAGCGACTGGCGCAGGCCGAAGGCCGCGCCCCTCACCTCCGGCGGCGCGATGTCGGCGACCAGCGCATCGCGCGGCGCGCCCCGGATGCCCTTGCCGAAGCGGTCGGCCGCGCGGGCCGCGAAGACCCAGCCGACGGTCGGCGCGAAGGCGAACACCGGCTTCGACAGCGCGCCTAAAAAATAGCCGGCTATGGTAAGCGCCTTGCGATTCCGGAAGCGGTCGCTGATGACGCCGGAGAAGAGCTTGGTGACGGAGGCCAGCCCCTCGGCGACGCCTTCCATAAGGCCCAGCACCGCCGGACCCGCGCCGAGTACGCCCACCAGGAATACCGGCAGGAGCGCGTGGATGGCCTCCGACGACATATCCATCAGGAGGCTGGTGACGCCCAAGGCCCATATGGACGCGGGAATCCGCCGCCAGGCGCGGGGCGCTGCCGGCGAGGATGGCCCACCCGGCACGGGCGCGGCTTAGAAAACGAACTTCGGCTGTTTCTCGAAGCCCGGCAGGATCGGCGTCATGGCGTCGAATTCCTGGCGCGCGCCGTAGGAATCACCCGAGCGCGTCACCAGCGTGGCGCGGCCCACGGGGCCCTCACGCACAATGCACACCAAGCGGCCGCCGTCGGCCAACTGCGGTTTCAGGCCGTTCGGCAACGCGCTGACGGCGCCATCCACCAGAATGACGTCATACGGCGAATTCCGCGGCGCGCCGGCCTTGAGGTCGCCGATGACAACGCTCACCTGCGGCGCAACTTGCGCCAGAGCCTGCTTGGCGAGATCGGCCAGGGCCGCATCGCTTTCCAGCGCCGTAACCGACGCCACGAGGCGCGACATGACGGCGGCGGAATAGCCGGTGCCGGCGCCGACGATCAGCGCTTTATCGGTGGTTTGGAGATCGGCGAGCTGCAGCAGGCGCGCCAGCACGACAGATTCGATGAGGTAACGGCCCTTCCCCAGCGCGATGTCTTCATCGATGTAGGCGAAGGCGCGGGCGGCGGCGGGGACGAACAGTTCGCGCGGCACGGCACCCATGGCCTCGACCACCGCCGGATCCGTCACTTCGCTGGTGCGGATCTGGCTGGCCACCATTTTGCGGCGGGCAGCTGCGAAATCCATGTCTTATCCCCCGGAAAACCAATTGTATAACGACCTGCCGCTTATACGCGTTTGGCGCTCGATCCACAACGCCGCGGAAGCCCAAGGCCACTGTAAAACCATTGCCTTGACCGTCCTAGGGCACCCTTCTATATAACCGTGCCTTCTGCACTGGGGGCGGCGGTTTTCCGCAAAGTCCCGGAGCAAGAGGCCGATGGCAAGAACCCGTCTCACCGGCAGGTTCCCCGGGCCGAGTGGCAGAGTGGCCATGCAGCGGATTGCAAATCCGCGTACGTCGGTTCGATTCCGGCCTCGGCCTCCATAATACGCTGTTCCGGCGTAGCTCAATGGTAGAGCACGCGGCTGTTAACCGCGGGGTTACAGGTTCGAGTCCTGTCGCCGGAGCCACTTACTTTTCGTCCCGCCCCTTCGCGGGCCCGCCCGAAGCGGTCTGTCGCGCGCACCTGGAACCGGAACTGCTGCAAAAATGGATGCGGGGTCCGGACGCCTGGAAGATGGTCGGCTGCATGCTCTCCCACGTCTACATCGGCATCACTGATTATCCCCGCGCCTTCGCGCTCTACGGCGCGGTGATGGACACGCTGGGTTATCCGCTGCGGTTTAATGACGCGGCAAAATCATGGGCGGGATGGCAACCGGCGGACGCGGCGCGTCCCTTGTTCCTGATTGGTCTGCCATTCAACGGCGAGACCGCCACGCCGGGTAATGGGCAGATGACCGCCCTGCTCGCGCCCACGCGCGCGGCTGTCGATAAAGCTTATGCGATGGCGTTGAAGCATGGCGGCACCTGCGACGGACCGCCCGGTTTACGTCCGCAGTATCACGAGAATTACTATGGCGCGTATGTCCGCGACCCGGACGGCAACAAGATTTGTGTGTGCTGTCATGCGCCGGAAACCGCCTAGCGGCAGGGCGTCACGATCATCTGTTCGCGCGCGACGATGGCGCCGGCCCATTCCTGGCGCGAGATGCGTTCAAGGTCGGCCATGAAGTCGTCGTCATGGTCGGGATCGTGGTGGAAGATCGCCATCTGGCCGACGTTGGCCATTTTGCACAGGCGCACGCCTTCCTCCCACGTGGAGTGGCCCCAGCCGATCTTCGCCGGGAATTCCGCGTCGGTGTAGGTGCTGTCGTAAATCACCAGATCGGCGCCATCGATCAGCTTCAAGACGTTCTGGTCGGGCTTGCCGATGACGTGTTCCGTGTCGGTGACGTAGCAGATCGACTTGCCGCCGTGTTCGATGCGGTAGCCGGTGGCGCCGTTGGGATGGTTGAGCGGCATGGTGACGATCCTGACGCCGCCGCCGTGATCCCAATTCTCGCCGGCCTTGAAATCGACGAACCGCAATTTGGCCTGCAGCGCTTCCAGCGGCACCGGAAACAACGGATTGGCCATCTGGCTCGACAGCACGTTCTCAATGCCGCCGGCGTTGGACAAGTGGCCCGAGAAAACCCCGAATTCGTAGTTGGGCATGAACATGGGCGCGAAAAACGGAAAACCGTTGATGTGGTCCCAGTGGGAATGGGTCAGCAGCAGCGTGCCCTTTTTGGCGCCGTCGCGAATGAACTCCTGGCCCAGGCCGCGAATGCCCGTCCCGGCGTCCAGAATGATACGCTGGTCGCCGGCGAAAATTTCGAGACAGCTGGTGTTGCCGCCGTAGACGACATGATCCGGCGACGGGCAAGCTATGCTGCCGCGGACACCCCAGAATTTGACCGCAAGAGTCATCCGGATACGCACATAGGGTTGGCGGAAGCCATCGGGAGGCCGCCGCGGACAAAACCGATTCCCGAAACACAACTCACGGAAACTTGTAACACCCTTGGATCAAAGACGAAAACAGAGAATATGTACCCCCTTTTTAGAAGGGTTTTTAAACCGGTAATTGCGGTCAGGGCATGGCCTTAGGCTCTATGCGCAGCGCCATTCCCGCCTGAAGATTGAGCAGTTGTCTGGCGTTGCCTTGGTTCACGGCGATCTCCACCAAGCCGCTGGAATTGCCGTACCAGAAGACCTGGCCCTCGGGCACGGCGCCAAATGTGGCGGCCGGGGAGATCAAATGGCCCGCGCAGGTGATCATCGCCCTGGGATCCACAGTGGAAACGTCCAGCCCGGTGATGGCGTTGCCGTAACGGTCGAAAGTAATGATCGCCGCATACTGATCGGTATAAGCCGGACGTTGGATAGCCTCCGCGTTCACGGACAAGAGCTTATCACCGGCGGCGTTGAGACCAGCTTTCGCCAAGAGCGCGGCGATCGGCGCGAAAAGATCCCGGCCATGGAAACTCGCGCTCAAATTTTCCGGCCGCCAGGTGATGCGCCAGAGGTCGCACCGTGCGGCGCGGCGCGCCACAATCGACATGAGGCCATTGTCGGGGCCCACGAACCAGCGGCCATCGGCCCGCATGACGAGGGCGTGGCGCTCAGTACCGACACCGGGGTCCACGATGCACAGCACCACGTCATCGGGTTGGACATCCCGCGTGTAGGCCGCCAGGAGATAGGCGTTGCCGCGAACATCGAACGCCGGCGCGTCGGCCAACAGGGTGATCACCGGCACATCGGCGGCGCGCCGCAACACCGCTTCCATCTGGCCCATGTAAGGGCCTTCGCGGCCAAAGTCGGTGTAGAGGAATATCATGCGAAAATGTTAGCACATCCGGCGCAATTCAGGAGAGACGCCCATGGCCGACAGACCCCCGGAAAGACCGGTCGTCGCGGTGACACGCCGCCTGCCCCAAGCCTGCGAGGCGCGTCTGGCGGCGCATTATACCGTGCGCCTGGGTGACGACGCCGCAGCGTATACGCCGGAAAGCGTAGCCGCGCACGCTACGGGCGCCGCCGCTGTCCTTGTCACTCCCGGCGAAGCTGTCACTGCCGCCACCATCGCTGCCCTCCCTGCCACGGTCAGAATCATCTCCAGTAACTCGGTCGGCTTCGAACACGTCGACCTGGAGGCCGCCCGGGGGCGGGGCATTCGCGTCACCAACACCCCCGATGTCTTGACCGACGCCACCGCCGACATCGCGCTGCTGCTGATTCTGGCGGCGACCCGCCGCGCCGGCGAAGGCGAACGCATGGTGCGCGCGGCGACATGGAAAGGCCTGCGCCCGACGACGTTCCTCGGCGTGCAGATCACGCACAAACGTCTCGGCATTGTCGGCATGGGGCGCATCGGCGCGGCAACGGCGAAACGCGCCCAAGCCTGTGGAATGCGCGTTCTTTATCACAACCGCAAACCCTCGCCCGACGCGCCTAAAGACTGCGTGTTCGTGCCGCAGTTGGACGATTTGCTGGCGCAAAGCGATGTGCTGTCCTTGCACGCACCGCTCACACCCGAGACCAAAGGCCTGTTGAATGCGGCGCGGATCGCCCGCTTGCCGCGGGGCGCCGTCGTCGTCAACACGGCGCGCGGCGGATTGATTGACGATGAGGCGCTGATTGCGGCTCTAAAAAGCGGCCACGTTTATGCCGCGGGCCTGGACGTTTACGCCAACGAACCGGCGCTGGATGAACGCTACCGCGGCCTCGACAACGTGTTCCTGCTGCCGCACATCGGCAGCGCGACGATCGAGACGCGCACGGCCATGGGGATGCTGGCCATAGACAACATCGATGCGGTGCTCGCAGGCCGCGAACCGCCACACCCGGTCGTATAAAGGCTGATTTTAAGCGGCCGTCTCGGGTTCGGTGGTGCGCGGGGCCGATTTGCCCGAACCGACATAGGCCGTGGCGCAATGTTCGCCGCAATAAGGCTTGCCCGCGATCACCGGCTTGCCGCAGAAGCGGAAGTCTTCGTGCTTCGGATCGCCGATGGGCCAACGGCAGGTCTGCGCCGACAGGTCGGTGAGCGTGAAGATGCGGGTTTCGGGCTTCTTGGCGGCGGCGGGCGCTTTGACGTCCTGACGCTTGATCGGCGAAGGACGCCCCTTCAGACCGAGACGGTGGGCTTTGCCGACGACGGCGTTTTTGGAAACGCCGAGACGTTTGCCGATTTCGCCCGTGGTGAGACCTTCGGACCACAACTTTTTCAGTCGTCCGATTTTCTCGTCGTTCCAGCCGCCCGTTTCTTCCCCGTCACTCATGGCGGGAACATACCCGCGCGTGGTGAACCTGTCCACACGGAGTCCGAGGAAATTTTTCGATCAAATTCAGCGTCATATCTCTAGTATCTTCCCATCCGGAACGAACTGCGCCTTGGGATCCTCGATCTCGAGCACCCAGAGGTCGGGGTCATAGGTGGCCTGACGCGCCAGATATGTATCCGCCTCTTTCTCGGTAACAGGGCGGGCGCCGGTGGCGCGGAGCCAGGCATCGCTGCCGTCGGGTGCTGTAACGCCGGAAAAAACCTGGCAGCCCGCCCTGAAACGATTGACCTTCAAAAATAATGCGCCGGCGTCGGTATCGCCCTTCCGGGCGATCGTCGCCATGAGGCCCGCGACGCCGCAGCGGCGCAACCAAGCCTGTACCCTAAGCTCTGTCTTAAGTCTTTCCACAATCGGTTAAGCCTTTGATAGGACTTTGTGATAGTGTACGTAATGAGATTTGAGACTGGGGTCCAGGGGACAATCCGGACGCACGTGCGCCGTGTCCCCCGTTTTGGGGCGGTTTAAGCCATGATGGGAATTATCGGCCTTGTGGTCGTGTTCGTAATGGTGTTCGGCGGCTACATCCTCGCCGGCGGCCATATTGAAGTTGTTCTGGAAGCTCTTCCGCACGAAATGATGACCATCGGCGGCGGCGCCGCCGGGGCCATGATCATCGGCAATACGCCCAGTACGCTCAAAGCCATGGGCGGCGGCATCAAGCAGGTTTTCAGCGGCCCGAAGTGGAAGGAACAGGACTTCAAGGACATGCTTTGCCTCCTGTTCACGATCACCAAGATGATCAAGTCGAAGGGCATTCTGGTGATCGAAAGCCACATCGAAAAACCCGAAGAAAGCACGATTTTCCAGAAGTATCCGCGCATCATGCACGATCACTTCGCCACGCCCTTCATTTGCAGGCAACCACTCATCATCGGTCAGATCGTACATCAATCGAGCCAGTGTCGTCTTTCCTGCCCCTTGTGACCCGCCGATAGCTATGATCGATTCTTTGGAAAGCAGGTCAGCGATAATCAGTCTGCGCAATACTACGGTGAACTGATCGCTTAGCTCAGAATTTTCCAACATGCTGATAGCTCCAAGTAACTCAAGGGCAACTCGGTTGAGATTGGAAAGAAGTACTTCGGGTGAACGTAGTATGGAATTTGTCATTTAAGTTTTCATTCAAATTTATTGAGGCAGATGATGTCAAGAAATGGATATAGATGGTTTAGTTAAACTAACAAAAAAATAAA
>JAIEMI010000054.1 GCA_019752235.1 Rhodospirillaceae bacterium | reverse complement strand
AAAGAAGTCAAATCGTCGGTCTTCGGGTCGTATTCATTCAGCATGTAAACGAACATGGTCGGCGTGCCGGGCAGGAAGGTGATCTTGTGCTTCTTGATGGAGTCCAGCACACGGCGCGTATTCCAGCGGTCGTGCACCACCACCGTCCCGCCGGTGTACATGGTGAAATTGACGGTGACGTTCATGCCGAGATTGTTGAACAGCGGCGCGGCGCAATAATAAATTTCCTGGCCGAACTGCGTGCGGTGAAACGCCATCATGTCGCGGTGGGACGAGCAGATCGCCTTATGGGTCTGCATCGTGCCCTTCGGGATTCCGGTGGTGCCCGAGGTGAAGAACATGCAGGCGATATCGCTGAGCATGCAAGGTACGTGAGGCACCTGCTCGGGCGCCTTGGCCATCAGCTCCGCCAGCGGCGTTTCGCCGGCTTGCGACGTACCGTCGGTCAGCACGGTTTTCAGCGTCGGGAAGTTGGGGCGGACCTTGGCCAAGAGCGGGTAAGTCTCGTCATCGGTGATGATCGCCACCATGCCCGTGGACTTCAGGATGTTGCTGATCTCGGTCTCGCGGTACATAGCGCTCATGGGCACCGCGATGGCGCCCAGCTTCTGGCAGGCCCAGAAGCCGTAGACCATGATCAGTTTGCTGGGGAGGTAGAGACCGACGCGGTCGCCTTTTTTGACGCCGCGCTGAGACAGCACGTGGGCGAGGCGGGACGACCGCGCGTCGAACTGCGCGTAGGTCACGCTCTCTTCGTCTGTGATGATGTATGTCTTATCGCCAATGTTGCGCGCGTTGCGCACAAGCATGTCGTTCAGGCATTCCATCGCGGCCTTGTCCTCCCGGATACGCTAGTATCGAGCTTTATTCTTTGGCCTTCGGCGGATCATCGCCGGGCTTCAGCATCAGGCGGGCGACACGGCCGCCGTTCTTAATGTGCGTTTCCAGGATTTCGTCGATGTCCTGCTGGTTTTCGTAGTGATACCAGACGCCGTCCGGGTAAATCACCATATCGGCGCCCAGTTCGCAGCGGTCCAGGCAGCCGGCGGAATTCACGCGCACGCCCTTCAGGCCCATCTCCTTGGCCTTGTTTTTCATGTAATCGCGCAGCTCCACGGACCCCTTCCGGGCGCAGGAGCCGCGGGGGTGCTTTTCCGGCCGCACGTTGGTGCAGACGAAGACATGGCATTGATAAAACGGGGCGGGATCGGTAGAGCTCATGGGCTTTTAGACCTGTTCCAGGGGTGGTTTTGGCGAATACCGGGGGGTAAGCTACCGGAACGGCCGTTAGCCTTCTGCCCCCCATATGGGTGTAGCGGGATGGCGGAATTTTTTCCATATTCTTCATGACATAGCTGCTGCCCGGGAGGCTTGTTACGGCGGCTGTTTTTCAGCCTTTTCAGGCGCTCCTTCCGCATATCCAATTGAGCCGGAGAACCCCAGGTGACCACCCCTCGGAATAAACTGACGACCATCCCTAAGATTGTTGCGGAAATCCGCGACGGTATGACCATCGGTATCGGCGGCTGGGGCGGGCGGCGTAAGCCCATGGCCGTGATCCGTGAACTGGTCCGCTCCGATGTGAAGGATCTGACCGTGGTGGCCTACGGCGGGGCGGACATAGGCATGCTCTGCGCCTCCGGCAAGGTCAAACGGCTGATATACGGCTTCGTGTCACATGACATCGTGCCGATGGACGCGGCGTTCCAAACCGCCCGCAAGTCCGGCACCATCGAATGCTCGGAAGTGGACGAAGGCATGGTGCTCCTGGGCCTCAAGGCCGCGGGCCAGCGCCTGCCGTTCCTGCCGACGCGCGCGGGCATCGGCACCGACGTGGAAAAGCTCAACCCCTGGATCAAGACTGTCCGTTCGCCGTATGCCGACGGTGAGTTGCTCCTGGCCATGCCTGCCATCCACCTGGACGTGGCGGTTATTCACGTCAATGAAGCGGACACTCAGGGCAATACCGTCATCCTGGGCCCTGATCCGTTCTTCGACGATCTGTTCTGCCGCGCCGCGAAGAAGGCCTTCGCCACCTGCGAACGCATTGTAGACACCAGCGCCTTCCACGATCCGATGAAGGCGCGCCTTAATCCGGTGGAACGCAGTGTCATCACCGGCGTGGCGGAAGCGCCGCTGGGCGCGCACCCGACCTCCTGCGGCCCCGATTACGGTTTCGACGGCAAGCATCTGGCCGAGTTCACCAAGCAGTGCGCCGCCGGCGAATGGGAAAACTACAGGAAGACCTTCGTCGCGCCGAATACCCATGACGCATACATCGCTGCTGTCGGCGGTGCGGACAAGGTCCGCGCCCTGCCGCTGCCGGTGATGTAAGGAGAATTTGAGCATGTCAGATCAAGCAGCCACCGATTACACGCTCGCCGAGCTCTGCACCGTCGCGTGCGCCGAAGTCTGGCGCGACAATGGCGAACTCCAGGCCTCGGGCTTCGGTTTCCCGCCGCGCATCGGCGCGTGCCTGGCCAAGTACACGTTTAACCCCGAACTGCAGATCACGGACGGCGAAGCCTTCTTCGTCTCCGAGACCGCACCGCTGGGCAAGCGTCCCCCGGGGTATCAGGTGAAGTACAGCGGCTATGCCCCGTACGCGCGCACCTTCGATATCGTCTACACCGGAAAGCGCCATGCCATGACCGGCCCCGTGCAGATCGACCGCTATGGCCAGTCGAACCTGTGCGCCATCGGCGATCCGAAAAAGCCGAAGGCGGCGTTGCAGGGCATGCGCGGTTTCCCGGGCAACACGGTGAACCATATCAACAGCATGTTCGTGCCGGTACACGGCAAGCGCGTGTTCGTGGAAGGTGAAGTCGATGTGGTGTCGGGCGCGGGCTACAACCCCGCGCGCTTCACCGACGGCCGCAAGATGGATTACGTCGACTTGCGCTTCATCGTCACCAATCTGTGCGTCATGGATTTCGGCGGCCCGAATCGTCAGATGCGCGTGGTGTCGCTGCATCCCGGCGTGACCTTCGATCACGTCCAGGCCGAGACCGGCTTCCCGCTGGCCGGCGCCGATTGCACCAAAGTGACGCCGCCGCCGACTGAAGCGCAGTTGAAGCTGATCCGCGATGTCATCGACCCCAGCAACCTGCGGGCCACGACGTTCAAGGACAACCCGCCGGGTGATCCCCGCAAGGCACAATAACGCGGGGGTATCTCATGCATCCGGCACTTCAAACGGTGATGCAGCAGCGCTTGGGCTGCCGCGCGCCGATCATTCAGACCGCCATGGGCTGGATCGCTACGCCGCAACTGGTGGCAGCCACCTGCAACGCGGGCGGCTTCGGCTTTATCGCCGGAGCGACCACGCCGCTGAAAGACATGGAAGCGGTCATCCTGCAGACCAAAAGCTTGACCGATAGGCCCTTCGGCTTGAACGCGCACCTCTATATGGCGGGCGCGGAAGCCATTGTTGACCTAGTCATCAAGCATCAGATCAAGGCCGTGAGTTATGGCCGCGGCCCCAACAAGCAGCTGATCAAGAAGCTCAAGGACGCGGGCGTGCTCTGCATCCCGACCGTGGGCGCGGTGAAGCATGCGATCAAAGCGCAAGAACTTGGCGCGGACATGGTCGTGATTCAGGGCGGCGAGGGCGGTGGTCACACCGGCGCCGTGCCGACCAGCCTGCTCCTGCCTCAAGTGTTGGACGCGGTGAAAATCCCGGTGATTGCGGCCGGCGGTTTCCGCGATGGGCGCGGCCTCGCGGCGGCGCTCGCTTTTGGCGCCGTCGGCATCGCCATGGGCACGCGCTTCCTGATGACCGCCGACAGCCCCGTGCCGCGCACGACGCTGGACCGCTATATCAAAGCCCAAGTCGATCAGGTCATTGTCTCGGACAAGCTCGATGGTCTGCCGCAGCGGATGATCATGAACGAGGTGCTGACCGAACTTGAGAACGCCAGCAAAATCGGGCTGGTATATCGCGGCCTCAAGAGCGGTCTTGCGTTCCGCAAACTGATCGGCGTGTCCATGTTCGATATGGTCAAGTCGGCGTGGGGCATGGCGCGTTCAGGCGACAGCACGCTGGGCCAGACCTTGATGGCCGCTCTCGCGCCGGTGCTGATTCAGCGCTCGGTGGTGGAAGGCCGGCCGTCGGAAGGAGTCTTGCCCAGCGGCCAGGTGGCGGGCCTGATCGATGATCTGCCCACCTGCAAAGAACTGATCGACCGGATTGTCACTGAAGCGGAAGCGCGGCTGACGGCGTTGACTGCCGCGCGCGTATAGGAAGGGAAAATACCATGGGCTTTGATGTCACTATCGCGAACGGCATCGGCGAGATCGTCGTCAACTTTCCGCCGGTCAATGCGCTCGATAGCGCGCAGTGGAATGAATTTCCCGAAGTCGTGCGCAACACCGGCAAAAACCCCAATGTGCGCGTCGTCTTGATCCGCGCCGAAGGCAAGGGCTTCTGCGCCGGGGTCGATATCAAGGAAATGCAGAAACATCCCGAGCGCATCACGCTTCTCAATCGTGGCAACTTCCTCACCTTCAAAGCCGTGCGCGATTGCGAAGTGCCGGTGGTCACGGCGGTGCATAAATTCGTCATCGGCGGCGGCATCGGTGTCACCGGCGCCAGCGACGTCATCATTGCGTCGGATGATGCCTTCTTCTCCCTGCCGGAAATCGACCGCGGGGCCATGGGCGGCGCGTCGCATCTGTCGCGCATGCTTCCGTTGCATAAGGTGCGGGCGCTGTTCTTCACCGGCGGTAACCTCTCGGCGCAGGAAGCTTATCGTCTGGGCGCTATAGAAAAAATCGTGCCGCGCGAGACGCTGCGTGATGAAGCTATGGCATTCGCCGCAATCATCGCCGGCAAGTCGCGCAAGGCGCTGGTGATCGCGAAGGAAGCCTTGAACGGCATCGAAGGGCGCGACGTTGATACCGACTATCGCTTCGAACAGGGCTTCACCCTGGAAATGTACATGCATCCGGACTCGCAGCATTCGCGCGACGCCTTCGTGCAGGACAAGAAAGCCGCCAAGTTCTAAGGCAGACACCGATGGATCTCGTTTACACCCATAAAGAGCGCGCGTTCAGGACCGAAGTCCGGACCTGGATGGAAGCCAATGTGCCCAAACAGCCGCTGCTGTCCATGGACACGCGCGAAGGTTTCGAACAGCACCGCCAATGGGAGCGCACGCTCAACTCCGGCCGCTGGTCCATGATCACGTGGCCGAAGGAAATGGGCGGGCGCGACGCCAACCTCATTGAATGGTTGATTTTCGAGGAAGAGTACTACCGCGCCAACGCACCGACCCGTGTGAACCAAAACGGCGTGTTCCTGCTGGGCCCGACGCTGATGGAATACGGCACCCCGGAACAGAAAGCGCGCTTCCTGACACGCATGGCGCAGGGCGACGATATCTGGGCGCAAGGCTGGTCCGAGCCGGGTGCCGGCAGCGACATGGCCGCGATCCGCACCAAAGCCATTCGCGACGGTGACCACTATGTCATCAACGGTCAGAAGACGTGGTCCACCCGCGCGGCCTTTGCCGATTGGTGCTTCGGTATGTTTCGCACCGATCCCAATTCGGAAAAGCACAAAGGCCTGTCGTTTATTCTGCTGCCGCTCGATACGCCGGGCGTGACCGTGCGTCCGATCCCGCAATTAGACGGCAAAACCGGATTCGCCGAGATTTTCTTTGATGACGTGCGCGTGCCCGCCGAGAATCTGTTGGGCAAGGAAGGCGCGGGCTGGTCTGTGGCCATGTCCACCGCCGGTTTCGAGCGCGGTTTGATGCTGCGCAGCCCGGCGCGTTTCCAGGAGACCGCGCGCCGCCTCGTGACGTTGTACAAGCAGCACAAGGATCGCGTCAGCCCCGGCACCCGCGACAAAGTGCTGAAAGCCTGGATGGATGCCGAGGCCTACTGCCTCAATACATACATGACGGCGAGCCGCTTGATCGCGGGCGGCACAATTGGCGCGGAAGCGTCCCTGAACAAAATCTTCTGGTCGGAGCTTGACCTCGCCATGCACGAGACCGCCATGGGCATTCTCGGGGCCGAAGCGGAATTGGTAAAAGAAACCGGCGGCAGCCGCGATTGGCTGGGCGGTTTCCTGTTCTCCCTGGCCGGTCCGATTTATGCCGGCACCAACGAGATTCAGCGCAACATTATCGCCGAGCGCCAGCTCGGCCTGCCGCGGTAGGTGAAGTCATGGATTTTCGCTTTACCGCCGAACAGTTGGAATTCCGCGATACCGTTGCCAACTTCCTCAAGAAGGAATGCACGCCGGACCATCTGCGTAAGCTGCTGAAGACCGACATCCGCCACTCGGCCGAACGCTGGCAGGGCCTCGCGGACTTGGGGCTTACCAGCTTCTTCGTGCCCGAGGATCGCGGCGGTCTGGGACTTAAGGAAGTGGATTTCGTCCTGATTGCCGAAACCTGCGGGCTGTTCGCGCTGCCCGAAAACCTGGTTGAACAGACCGCCATTGGCGTTCCGGTTTTCGCCGGCTGTCCGTCGAGCCCGGCGCACGACGAAATTCTGTCGCTCTTTGCGGCCGGAAATGCGCAGATCGGTATGCCCGTGCCGGGCATGCCGACATTCTCAGATGCCGACATTGCGAGCGTCATTATCTTTTCGGATGCCGAAGGCCGCGTTCTGGCGGCGCCGCGCGAAGCATACTCCGTCAAGCACGTCGAAAGTATTGATCCGTTCCGGCGGCTTTTTGAAATTGAAGTCACCAGTGTGCTGGAGGTTGCCGACAGCACGCTGGGGCTGAAGCTTTGGGCCGACGCGATGGAAC
>JAIEMI010000122.1 GCA_019752235.1 Rhodospirillaceae bacterium | reverse complement strand
ACTTTCTGTCGCGGCGTTGCGCGGGCCCCATCGTCAAGTTCAACTGCGCGGCCATTCCAGAATCTCTGTTGGAAGCGGAACTCTTCGGCGTCGAAGCCGGCGCCTTCACGGGAGCGGCGAAGCGGCGGCTGGGCCGCTTTGAGCTGGCCGACACTGGGACGCTGTTTCTCGATGAAATCGGCAATGCCGGTTTGCCGGTGCAGGAAAAAATCCTGCGCGCAATCGAGTACGGCGAATTCGAACGCCTCGGCGGCAACGAGACGCTGCAGGTTTCGGTGCGTGTGGTCGCCGCCACCAACATCGACCTTCCCGCCGCCGCCGCCGCCGGCAAATTCCGTGAAGATTTATTGGATCGCCTGGCCTTCGACGTCATGACGCTGCCGCCGTTACGCGCCCGCGCGGGCGATATCGCGCTGCTGGCCGAGCACTTCGGCCGCGCCATGGCGAAGGACTTGGATTGGCCGGCCTTTCCCGGGTTCTCGAGCGCCGTACGCGCCAGCCTGGAAGCGTACGCGTGGCCCGGCAATGTGCGCGAACTGAAGAATGTGGTTGAGCGCGCGGTGGCCTATTGCCCTGATCCAAACGCGCCCATCGACGGGGTGGTGTTTGATCCGTTTGCCTCGCCCTTCCGTCCGGCGCCGGGGCAAGCCCGCGTGGCCGCGCCGCGGGATAGCCACGAGACCTCCATAGCACCGGCAAAAATTCTGCCGTCTGATTTTAGATCCGCGGTGGCGGTTTTTGAAAGCGACCTGCTGACTCGGGCGTTGCATGACGCGCGTCACAATCAGCGTGTGGCGGCGAAGCGGTTGGGGATGGGTTATCACCAGTTTCGCAACACCTTGCGTAAACATGGATTATTGCCGGCCAAGACGGCGGAATAGACTCCTGCCGACTTTATTGTCCGCGCAGGCTGCCAATATAGCTGAGAATATTCTCGGTATCCTTTTCCGACACCACCAGATTGGCCATGCTGCCGTGCGGCAGCTTCAACGTTTCGCGAATCTTTTCGGCGGTCATGGAAGGGTCGTGGGCGATGGTTGAGAAATGTGGTGCGGAGCCTTGTTCCCGCTGCGGCGGACGCTTGCCGCGCTTATCGGCGATCACGTGACAACCGGCGCACTCGATCTGGGCGTACTTTTTTCCGGCCACCGGGTCGGGAACCGGCGCGCCGCGCGCGGTAACAGTCACTGCCGCAATAACGCCAACGCCCAGAGCGAGACCTGCTCGCCAAAAACTCACACGCACGGCTCGTCCTCCCGGTCGTTCCGCAGACATAACGCGACGTTAACCGCAAAGGGATCCGCATGACATACATTTATTTTAACTGAACCGTCATTCGCGGAATGCGTGTTGAGTGCAGCGCGTGCGCCGTAACGTGGCGTGCGATGAGAGCAATGCGATAATGTATACGCGCTTTACCAGGGCATTTCCTTGCCGTCGTAGTTGAGGGGCTGCCCGCTGCTGGCTGGAGAAAGGCCGGCAATCACTTTACGCATGCTGGAGACGCTCGCCTCGGGCCGTTGATCGTTGATGGCCTTGTCGCCGACAATCTCGCGACGCATGGCGGTATCTACCGCGCCCGGAGCGATAATGCCGACGATGACACCTTTGTCTTTGAGATCATGGGCGATGCCGCGCATGCCCATGTTCAACGCGACCTTGCTCTGTCGATAAAACGATAAAGGACCGCCGGCGCCCTTGCCGGAAATGATTCCGGCGCCGCTGGTGATGGCGATGATTTTTTTCTGACTGCTGGCGATGACATTGTCATGCAGCGCCTCGCTGACCGCCAGCGCGCCGAATGCATTGACATTCATAACCTGTTGGAACACCGACAGCTTGTAGCCGCCGAAGGTTTGGCTGGGAATATCGCCAAGCACACCGGCGTTATTGATGAGAATGTCGATGGGTTTGCCTTTTAAATCCTTGGCCAGCGCCTTGACGCTATCCTCGTCGACGATGTCGAGCTTCATGAGCGTGATATTCTTGTTCGCGGCGGCGAGGCTGTTCAGTTCCTTGGCATCGCTGAAGTCACGCGCGGTGGCGATCACCGTCCAGCCCTCGGCGGCGTATTGCTTGACGAATTCCAAGCCAATGCCGCGGTTCGAGCCAGTCACGAGCACGGTGGCGGCATCCGCAGCGCTTGCCGCCGCAGCGCCCGCTACGATCAGCAGCGCAATAAAAAGGCGTGTCATGAAATTGTCCCCTTAAAATTAGTTCTGTTTGAGCCGTGCGATTTCGATGCGGGCTTCGCTGGCTTCGATACTGTCAGGCGGGCACGTGGTCTCGGCCGCGCCGAATGCTTTGGCGGCGCCGCTGCCGCCGTGGCGGATCATGCGCCAGACGCCGAGAAAGACGGCGCGCTCGCAGCTATCGACATTGGCGAGCGGGGCGGCGGTATCGATGGCCGGATCAGCGGTCAGCAGCATGCGCGTCATTAGCCATTCGGGCTCCGGTCCGGCATGGTGTTCGACCTCGTCCCACCCCATGAACTGGCCGGCGCGGGCGCGCGCTTTGACCAACCAAAGCGTGGCAAGCCCGTCATTGGGTTTTGTTTGCAGCATGGCGCTGAATTGCACGGCAGCTTCACGCCAGCGGCCGGCCAGATAGAGCGCCGCGCCGCGTCCGAGTGCGCCGGTATCGCTGTTGGGCAGCATGGCCGAGAGATCGTCGTAATCCTTGATGGCGTCGTCGAAACGCGCGGCGACGACCTTTAAGTAAGCGCGGCGGCGTAAGGGCTCGATTTCCGTGGGGCGGAGGCCGACGGCCTGATCGAGATCGGTGATGGCGTCGGAATATCGCCCTACCCGCTGCAGCAGTATGGCGCGCTCCAGATATCGCCGCCAGGCGCGCGGCGCCAGCGCGACGGAGCGGTCGGCGTCGATGAGCGCCTTGTCGTAATTCTTGAGCGTGCCGTAAACGGCGGCGCGGCGCGCATAGTCGGCATCATCGATAGTACCATAAGCGATGACGGCGTTGAGCGCCGTGATGGCCCCTTCATTGTCTCCTTTCGCAAACATATCGAAGGCGCGGTCCGACAGCGCGCGCGCTTCGGTCACGTCGGATATCTTATAAACCGGTTGTGTCGTACAGGCGGCCAGCAGCACCGCGAACACGACCGCCGCTCCGCCATGCCTTAACACCATGTGCTCTCCCACGACATTCGGTGACAGTACTCTAGCGTTTCTGAGAGGAGGATGGGGAGCCCCGATGATGCAACCGGGTGTTACAAAAGTTGGGTGTGCTTGCGCGCTACGCTACGAGAGGCGGCTGAGGAACGGGGGAACTTTGTCCGCCAGCGTCGCATTTTAAGCCGCCGGCCTTCTCTTGGGAGTTTATGATGGCGAAAGTGATTTATGAGATCGTCGAGCATGACGGCGGCTGGGCTTATCGCGCCGACGGTGTGTATTCGGAGACATTTCCCACGCACGACGCGGCGCGCCGTGCCGCCGAACGCGCGGCCAGGGAGCAGCAAGTCGGCGGCTCCAATGCCGCGATTTCTTTTCAGGACCGACAAGGCGTGTGGCATGAAGAACAAGCCAAGGGCAGTGATCGTCCGGAAACCGAGGTTCGAGGATAAATACATCGCACATAAAAAACTCCCTCGTCTTGAGTGGGTACAAGTGAGACGAGGGGGCGACGATGACTAGTGGACGCTCCGCGATGCCGACGAACTCATCGGATTAACGCGTTAAAAGCCGTGCGACATGAGTCGCCAATGCCGCGTGGGTGTAGGGCTTTTTCAAGACCGGGACAGGGCCCGAAGGCGGACTGCCCGGCGTATGCGCTTCAGCCGATGTGAGCAGCACTTTCACAGCGGGAAAATGAACAACGATCCATTGCGCCAGCGCTTCGCCTGTCATCTTGCCGGGCATGTCGGTATCCGTGAACACAAGTTCGATGGGTTCGCCCGCGGCAAATATGGAAAGAGCCTCAATAGCGTTGGAGGCTTCCAGCACGCGGTAGCCGGCCTTACGTAAATGATCCGCCGCCGTCATGCGAATCAGTATCTCGTCCTCGACGACCAGAATGGTGGTTTTGTGTTCAGCGCCGTTGCCCGCCCTGGATGAACGACCGTTGCCGCCGTTTGGCGCGCGGCTGCCGGAATAGGAATCTGACACTAAGCTTAGCGCAGGAAACATCGGTCCCCCCGGGATTGTTTTTATGAGTACGACCGATAGACGTAATTAAAACGACGTGGAAAAGTTCCCGAGCCCGCAAAATATATCAAACTCAACTGATTATTCCGAAGACGTCGACGCCGTCCGGCGGCGCTCGCGGAGCAGCTGGATGCGGGTCACCAACTCTCGCGGGTGAAACGGTTTCTTGAGGGGGCCTTCATTGCAGAGTTTGGCGGCGCGGTCGGCGGCATTGCCCACGCCCACCGTAAGGATAATGTCGGTGCCGGGATAACCGTCGCGAATTTGCTTTGCCAACTCCAGTCCGTCGAGTTCCCCCGCCATCCGCACCTCCGCCAGGACAACGTCGATGGCCATGCCTGATCGGAGAACCGTAAGCGCATCTTCAGCGCGCACACCTTCTACAACTTTAAAGCCGCATCCGCGCAGGTATTCGCTGATCGCCATGCGTGCGAGAATATCCGGTTCGAGCACCATGATGGTTGCAGAGGATTTTCGCGTGGCTTCCGTCATGCAGACCTTAACTCGAAGGCTGCATCTTAGTTCCGCGTCAGGCGACGGACAGGCGGGCGTCGTCGATGAGCCCGCCATGCGCGCTTGTTGCACGGCGGTGTCTAAGGCTGCGGGGTGTGTTTGGGGGTAGTTTTGCGAGCGGCCGTCTCAGCGATCTTCTCCTTCAATTCCGGGGTCGGCTGGCTGCTCGCTTTGGCTTCGACTTTCACGCGCGCAATGCCGTCTTCTTTGGTGAGGTCCACCTTTTCAGCGGCGCGCTTGGAGAGGTCTATGACGCGACCGGGTGCGTAAGGGCCGCGATCGTTAATCTCCACGTCCACACTCTTGCCGGTTTCGAGATTGGTGACCTTGGCGCGCGTGCCGAGCGGCAGGTTTTTGGACGCCGCGGTTAGGGCGTTCTGGTCCATTTTTTTCTCCGCTGGCGGTCTTACGGCCGTGGAATTTATCGGCGTAGAACGAGCCCTTGCCGTGCTGGACGACGGTGTTAGGGGGGCTTTCAGGTTCTCTGCTTTTTCCGCCCCACCGGCCGGAGCGGTCAAAAGCGACAGAATGATCAGCGCCAAAAAGCTATGCATGTGCCTTCCAGTCCTTCATGTTTCTAAAACGCTGCGTGGCGCGCGTAGTTCCTCGGACACGTCCCGCGCGCGTTCATGCGTTATGCGCATCTTTTGCAGCGCCCAGCCAAAAAGCGCCTATATTGAAGTGGAAGCCATCCACTTCTAAAAGAGGGCGTAGATGTCGCTGGTGCTGAATATTTTATGGCTGGTTTTCGGCGGGTTGCTGATGGCGTTCGGCTGGCTAATTGCCGCCGCACTGATGGCGATTACGATCATTGGTCTGCCGTGGGCTCCGGCGGCGGTGCGAATCGCGGGTTACACGCTGCTGCCCTTCGGCCAGCGCGCCGAAAAAAGCGGTGACGCGGGCACGCTGAGCTTTCTCGGCAACGTGGTGTGGTTCATCCTGGCGGGATGGTGGCTGGCGCTAGGCCATCTGGTGATCGCCTTTGGGCTGGCGATCACCATCATTGGCCTTCCGTTCGCCTGGGCGCATCTGAAGTTGGCGGGCCTCAGTCTCGCGCCCGTCGGCACTGTCTTGATCTCCGATTAGCCGGCTTTCTTTATTGCTTCCTGGTTACGGAAGTAGGGGATCAGCTTCTCGCCGATGTTCTTGATGGTCTCCATCGTCGCCCAGTGCGGGACGGTGCCCATCTGCACCAGGAACAGAATTTCGTCAGCGCCTGAGTCCACGAGCCGCTGCACATAATTGATGGAGTTGGTGACGCTGCCATAAGAGTCCTGCTCGACGTGATAGTTGCCGGTCTGCAGGTCCGTGATCTCAATCTTCTCTTCGCCGAGGAAGGTGACCAGACGTTCCTTATCCTGCTCGATCTTCTTCATCTGCTCTTCAAAAGATAGATCGTCGATCTCAGGTTTCGGGCCGTTCGCATAGAAGTGTTCGATGGCCTGAATGAAGAAGCGTTGGCCGCGTAAGCCGATACGGCGGGCCTGTTCGCGGTCGTTCAACACCACGGCTGGGCACAGCGCCGCGAGGTGTTCGGTGGGGCGGTATCCCACTTGGTCCTCGGGTTTGCGTTTGGCGAAAGCCTCGCGATAAATCTTGTTCTTCTTTGCAATGTCGTCCGGGCCCATGAAACCCATGACCAGCGCGCCAATGCCGCGTGAGCCGGCGGTGAGCAACGATTCTTCGCGCGAGCAGGCCATATACATCGGGGGGTGCGGATCCTGATAAGGCTTCGGCCAAATGGGACGGCGGGGAATATCGATCGCCTTGCCGTGATGCTCGATTTCCTCGTTCACGAACATCTTCGGGATCAGGTACATGGCTTCGTCGACCAGCGGGCCGATTTCCTGCACGTTGTAGCCGAAGCATCCGGCTTCCTGCTGCGTGCCGCCCTTACCGATACCGAAATGCAGGCGGCCGTTAGACAGCAGGTCAAGGGTGGCTATGCGCTCGGCGACTTTGATCGGGTGATTCATCTTTGGCGGCAGACACACAACGCCGTGACCGACATGGATGCGCTTGGTGGCGCCGGCGATGAAGGCGAGGAAAGTTTCCGGCGCCGACATGTGGGCGTACTGCGTGAGCGCCGTGTGCTCCACGGCCCA
>JAIEMI010000047.1 GCA_019752235.1 Rhodospirillaceae bacterium | reverse complement strand
GTTTGCTTTAACCGCGCATGCGCGCGGGACTGTTGTCGTTGGGTCTTTCCTTCCGGCCGCAGCTCTTTGCGCACGCGCCCGTCGTCAAAGGAAAGACTATGAAACGCTACCTCATTACCACCACCAGCCTTGTGTCGCTGTTCGCGGCCCTGCCCGCCTTTGCCGAAGGCGAAGCCCCCACGCCCGATGTCGTCGGCTTGGATATTGGCCAACTCGTCGTCACCGCCACCCGTACGCCGCAGCCGCTCTATCGCGTCGGCTCTTCCATCACCGTGCTGTCCGAAGACGCCATCAAATCCAGCCAGGCTGTTGTTGTTTCGGACCTCATCACCCAAACGCCGGGCGTCAGCTTTTCGCGGAACGGAGGCACCGGCGGCCTGACCTCGCTGCGCATCCGCGGCGCGGAATCCGATCACACCATCGTCGTCATCGACGGCGTGAAGCTCAACGATCCCTCGTCCACGGGTGGCGGTTACAACTTCGCCAACCTGCTGAGCGGCGACATCTCCCGCATCGAAATCCTGCGCGGCGCGCAATCGACCCTGTGGGGCAGCCAAGCCATCGGCGGCGTCGTCAACGTCGTCACCGCCGCGCCCAAGAAGCCGTTTGAAGCGTCGGCCGAAGGCGAAGGCGGATCGCGCGCCACCGGCTACGGTAAGCTCGCCGCCGGCGGCGTCGATGGAAAACTGATGTGGCGTCTGGGCGGTGACTATTACACCACCGACGGCATCTCGGCCTTCGTCAACGGCCGGGAGCGCGACAACTACCAACGCGTCGGCGCCACGGGCCGTTTGCGCTATGACGTCACCGACGCGGTGTCGGTGGATCTGCGCGGCATGTTTTCGCGCGGCCACAGCCATATCGATAGTTCTCCGGCGCCGCTATTTGTGCTCACCGACACGCTGGAATTCGGCATCGTCAAGGAATACGTCGGCTACGGCGGCGTGAATTTCAGCCTGTTCAACGGCCAGCTCAAAAACCGCGTGGCCTATACCTATACCGACACCGGCCGCGACAACTTCAACCCCGATCAAGCCGTCACGACCCGCACCTTCGACGCCCGGGGCAAGAACAAGCGTTTTGAATATCAGGGATCATACTCGTTCGTCGAAGGCTGGGATGCCACCTTCGGGGCGGAGCACGAAAAATCCACATTCAGCTCGGCATCGCCCACACCCACGGCGCCCAATCCGGTCCCGGCGGTCGCGAACGTCTCCATCACCAGCGGCTACGCGCAACTGCAGGCCGACGTGATCCGGAACCTGACCATCACGGGCGGCGTGCGCATTGACAGTCACGAGACCTTCGGCAGCCACGCGCTCGGTCAGGCGGCCGTCGCCTACAACCTCAACGACGGCGATACCGTGCTGCGTGCGAGCTGGGGCCAGGGCTTCAAGGCCCCGACCCTGTTCAATCTCTATAGCGACTTCGGCAACACCGCACTGAAGCCGGAATCCGCCAACAGCTACGACGCCGGCATCGAACAGCACCTGTTCGGCGACCTGCTGACGCTGTCCGCCACCGGATTCTACCGCAAGGCCAAGGACCAGATCGACTTCTTCTCCTGTTTTGGCGTCACCGGTAACCCGCTCTGCCCGCCCGGCAAATCGGGCATCTATGTCAACACCGGCAGCACCCGCGCACGGGGCGTGGAACTGCAAGGTTCCGTGGACATCGACCAGTTCACGGTCACGGCCAACTACACCTACACCGACACCGAACTTACCTCCGCCGGCAACGTCAATCGCGGTAAGACGCTGACCCGCCGCCCGAAGCATCAGGCCAACCTTTCGGCCAGCTATCAATGGCCGTTTGATGTCGCCACCGGCTTCAGCGTCCGTTACGTCGGCGACACTTTCGACAACGCCGCCAACACCTTCGTCCTGCAGGATTATACGCTGGTCGATCTGCGCGCCTCCTGGCAGGTTGTGGAGAACGTGGAACTCTACGGCCGTATCGAAAACGTGTTTAATGAGCGATATGCCACGATCCGCAACTACGGCACACCAGGCCGCGGCGCTTTCGCCGGCGCCCGGTTTAAGTTTTAGTGCGTCAAATTCCGATGCAGTCATGACGGCAAAGGATCCGCATAAGGTTCTTCGGCGTCACGGCGGCAGCCTCGACGCAGCGCGCGCCGCTTTCCCAGCGGCGCGCCTGCCGTGGATCGACCTTTCCACAGGCGTGAACCCCTATCCTTGGCGCGGCTTGCGCCCCGGGCGCGGCGACATCACCCGCCTGCCCGACCCCAACGACATCGCCGGCCTGGAAGCCAAAGCCGCCGCGGCCTTCGGCTGCGACCCCGCCTGCATCGCCGCGGTGCCCGGGGCGGATATCGGTTTGCGTTTCATGCCTACACTCACGCAAGCGGCATCGGTTGCGATTGTCTCGCCTACCTACGGCGGACATGCGGAGGCATGGCCGAACGCGAACGCAATTTCCCGCGATTCGATTCCAAAGTGGAAAGACGATGCCGTTGTCGTGGTCAATCCCAACAATCCCGATGGCGGCGTCACCCCCAAAGAAACGCTTCTTGCCCACAAGAACTGGCTAATCGTCGATGAGTCCTTCGCGGACGCCATGCCGGAGATCAGCGTTGCCTCCCATGTACGCGGACGTCTCATCGTCTTGCGTTCTTTCGGTAAGTTCTACGGCCTGCCGGGCCTGCGCCTGGGATTCATCGTCGCCGCGCCGGATATGATTGCAAGAGTGCGCGCCATGACCGGCGACTGGCCGGTCAGCGCCGACGCCATACGCCTGGGCGCGGCAGCCTACGCCGACACGGCCTGGCAAACCCGCACTCGCGCGCGTCTTACAAAAACCGCGCGGCGTCTCGACAAACTTCTCGCGCGTCACGGCTTCCACATCGTCGGCGGCACGCCCCTTTTCCGCCTCGCGCACCGCCCCGACGCCGCCGCCTGTTTCCAACGCCTTGGTGAAGCCGGTATTCTTGTGCGGCCTTTTGAGGATGCGCCCACGCAGTTGCGTTTCGGCTTGCCTGCGCCCGCCGCCTGGAGCCGTCTCGAAGCGGCCCTGAAAGCATGTTCATGACCGACGATAGCGAAAAGAACCGCCAACACAACGAAGCCATGAAGGCGTTGAAGGCCGAACGCGACGAGATGATGCGCACCAAGACCGAGAAGCGCGGCCTGCTGATCATTCACACCGGCGACGGCAAAGGCAAATCCACCGCCGCCTTCGGCATGGTGGCGCGCGCCCTGGGCTGGAACCAGAAGATCGGCATCGTTCAATTCATCAAAGGCAAGTGGAAGACAGGTGAACGCAACTTCTTCACCAAATTTCCCGACCAGATCCGCTACGAAGTGATGGGTGAAGGTTTCACCTGGGAAACCCAGGACCGCGCGCGGGACGTCGCCGCCGCCGCGGCTGCCTGGAAAACCGCCCAGGAGATGATCGCCGACCCGGAATTGGACTTCGTCCTGCTGGACGAAATGAATATCGCGCTGCGTTACGACTATCTGGATATCGAGAACGTGGTCGCCACGCTGGTCTCCCGCCCCCTCGACAAGCATATCTGCATCACGGGCCGCAACGCCCATGCCGACCTCATCGCCATCGCCGACCTCGTCACCGAGATGAAGCTCATCAAGCATCCTTTCGAGCACGGCATGAAGGTTCAGCGCGGGGTGGACTTCTGATGAAGCGCCTTGCCGCCCTCTTTATCCTGTTTCTTTCATCCGCCGCGCACGCGGAGCCGCACCGCATTGTCTCCCTCAATCCCTGCTTGGACACGGTGCTCGTGGATGTAGCCGACCGCCGCCAGATCGCAGCCCTCAGTCACTTCGCACGCGACAAGGTCAGTTCCAGTATCGCGGATATCGCGGCGACGATTCCCATCACGCGTGAGTCCGCGGAGGAGGTCATGGCCTTCGATCCGGACCTTGTGCTCACCAGCCGTCACTCCTCGCTGCCGACGCGCAATGCGCTGCGGAGCGTCAATATCAAGATCGAGTTGTTCAACGAACCCAAAAGCGTGGCCGAGAGTCTCGCGCAGATCCGCACGATCGCCGCGCTGGCCAATCGCGAAGCGCGCGGCGAGGAACTGATCGCCCGGATTGAAGCCGCCCTTGCCGCCGCCGCGCCGCCGCCCGGCAGCGCCCCCGTGCCGGGGCTTGTGTTTCAAGCCAACGGCTTTTCCACCGGCGACGGCACGTTGGTCGATGAAATGCTGCGCCGGACGGGATTTACGAACGCCGCCAGCCGCTACGGCCTCAAGGGCTGGGGCAACATTGCCCTCGAACGCGTCGTCGCCGACCCGCCCGCGATTCTTCTGGCGGGCGTCATGCGTGCCGACACCCCGACGTGGGCCGACCGCATTCTCCGGCACCCCGCGCTCCGCAACACCAAGAACAAGATGAAGGTCTATACCTTCCCCGACAGGCTTATCTATTGCAGCGGCCCGGTGCTGATAAAAGCCGCCGCCGCGCTTCGCGAAGCGCGCCAGATGGCGGAAAGCGAATAGTCATGTCCGTTGTTTCACGTCCCCTCCTCATCGGCACGCTCACGGTCCTCCTGGTAGTGCTGTCGATCGCCAGCTTGAGCGCGGGGAAAATATGGATTCCGTGGAGCGCGTGGCTTGATGTCGGCAACGATCCACGCTGGGCCATCATTCTCGAACTGCGTCTGCCGCGCACGATCCTCGGCATATTCGTCGGCATCGCGCTCGGCGTCTCCGGCGCCGCGCTGCAAGGCTATACGCGCAACCCTCTGGCCGATCCCGGCATTCTGGGCGTGTCCAGCATGGCCGCTTTTGGCGCGGTGATGACCCTCTACATCGGCATGGGCACGAGTGCGGCGTGGGTTCTACCCGTGGGCGCCATGGCCGGCGGCATCGCCGGCATAGGACTTCTGCTGATGCTCTCGGGATCAGCGTCCAGCGTTCTCACCTTCGTGCTGGCGGGCATGATCCTCAACCTGCTGGCCACCTCGGGCGTCTCGCTTGCCCTCAACCTCGCACCGACGCCGTGGGCCGTGAATGAAATCATCAATTGGATTTTAGGCTCCCTGTCTGACCGCAGCGTTCAGGACGTGCGGTTCGCCGTGCCCTTCATCGTCATCGGCGCCGCCGTCATCCTGACGACGGGCCGCGCTTTGGACGCTCTCACCCTCGGCGACGCCGGGGCGCGTTCGCTCGGCATCAACATGGAGCGCACGCGTCTGCTGCTAGCTGTCGGCGTGGGCATCGCCACCGGGGCCAGCGTCGCCGTCACCGGCATCATCGGTTTTGTCGGCCTGGTGACACCCCATCTCATCCGTCCGCTGGTCGGCGCGCGGCCCGGTGCGCTGCTGGTGCCCAGCGCACTTGCGGGCGCGGTTGTCACCCTGGCCGGAGACATCGCCGTGCGCCTCATACCGTCATCGGTCGAATTGAAGCTCGGCGTCGCCATGTCGGTCATTGGCGGGCCGTTCTTCCTCGCCATGCTGATCAGCCTGCGCCGGAGAACCGCATGACACAACTTGCCATCTCCAATGCTTTTGTCCGTCTCGGCGAAAAGCAGGTTCTGAACAACGTCAGCGCCGCCTTTGAAACCGGTCAGGTCACGGCCGTCGTCGGCCCCAACGGCGCGGGCAAGTCGACATTGCTCACCTGCCTCACCGGCCTGCGCAAACCCGACCAGGGCCAGGCTACCCTGAACGGCGAAAATCTATTCAAGATGTCCGCGCGCCAGCGCGCGCGCAGCATCGGCTACCTGCCGCAAATTCCCGAAGTGGCCTGGGCCATCGACGTCCGCACGCTGGTGGGCTTGGGCCGCACGCCCTACATCGGCGCGCGCGGCCTCTCGACCGCGGACGACACCGCCGTCGGCGCCGCCATGGCGCGCGCCAATGTCACCGCCTTTGCCGGTAGAAGCGTGACGACCCTTTCGGGCGGCGAACGCGCGCGCGCCTTGTTGGCCCGCGCTTTGGCCGGTGAGCCGCAGTGGCTTCTGGCCGACGAGCCCCTCGCCGGCCTCGATCCCGGCCATCAATTGGACGCCGGCGATCTCTTCCGCCGCATGGCGAGGGAACAAGACTGCGGCGTCATCGTCACCTTGCACGACCTGCACATGGCCTTGCGCATCGCCGACCGCGTTGTGGTTCTGGCGGAAGGCCGTATTTTTGCCGACGATACGCCGGTGAAAGCCTTGTCGCCGGATATTCTCGCCCGCGCCTACGGCATTCAAAGCCGCCTGCAAGAGGGCGAAGGCGGGCCCATGATCGAGATTGTCGGCCGCCGTGCTTAGTCCGTGGATGGTCCTTGGCATCTTAGTGCTGGAAGCCGTGGTGGGGTATCCGCGGCGTCTGCCACATCCGGTCACGTGGGTCGGCGGAGTCATCGCCGGTTTTGAATTTCGCTGGAACAAACCCCAATACCCGCGGAAAATTCTCGGTGTTATAGCGCTCTTCATGATCGCGGGTATTGTCGGGCTGCTAGGCTGGGTTTTACAGACGCTGCTCCCGCCGCTGCTGATCATTGTCATGGGGTCGGTCGGCCTCGCGCAACGCAGCCTGTATGAACACGTCGTCGCGGTGATGAAACCGCTACGCAACGGCGACCTCGCAGCCGCGCATATGGCGGTGTCGAAAATTGTCGGACGCGACACGGAAAACCTCGATCCGTCGGGCGTGGCGGCGGCGGCGGTGGAAAGCCTGGCCGAGAGCTTCAACGACGGCATCGTCGCCCCCGCCTTCTGGCTGTTGGTCGGCGGACTGCCGGGGTTGTTCATCTACAAAGCCGTCAACACTGCCGACAGCCTCATCGGCCATAAGGAAGAACGCTGGCGGGAGTTCG
>JAIEMI010000053.1 GCA_019752235.1 Rhodospirillaceae bacterium | reverse complement strand
AGGCTGGGACTTTTTAAAGGCCGGACGCGCACTCACGCGCTCAAGATACGCCTTCACCTTCGGGTGTTCGTCCAGTGAGACGAAAGCGGTGGCGAAGTAGACGCTGAAACCCACGCCGCAATCCGCCGCGGAGAAGGCGCTTTTCAACAGGTATTCGCGGTCGGCGAGGATGGCTTCAATCGCGTCCAGCACCTTGCCCAAACGGCGCACTTCGAAGTACACGGTTATTTCCGAACGCTGTTCCTTGGGAACAAACACGTACTGCTGCACCATGTTCTGGCACGGGATGATGACGGTCTCGGCGAAGTGAATCCACTTCAGCCATTCGTAGCGTTCCGGGCTGCCGGGACCGCGGTTCAAATTGGTCTTCGGCGTATCGTATTTTTCCACCAGGTATTCGGCGATGGCGCCGGATTCGTACAACGTCATGCCGTCATCGACGATGGCCGGGATACGGCCCAGCGGGTTGATGCCCAAGTAGTCCTTCGAGCGCAGGAATTTGTGGTCGAACGGCATCGTTTCCAGGTCGAAGGGGATGCCGAGCTCGTTCAGGAGCCACAGGGTCCGCATCGAACGTGTTTCATGGCAGTGGTAAAGCTTAACCGTCATAGGAAGTGAGCCCTTACATGATGCATAAAGCGGGCGGAAACCGGCCCGATGCCCAGGAATAACCCCAGGGTATGTGCCGTTTCGCATACCGATGCAAGGTCTATTGTATATATGATAGACCCACCCGCCCTGTCAGGATGATCCCATGAAATCCATCTGGTTCAAACCCGTCCAAGTCCGCGATACGGCCCGTTTTTCGCCCAATACGCTCATGGAAACCCTGAACATCGAGATCACGGAGATCGGGCCGGATTTTCTGCGCGGCCGTATGCCTGTGGATAAGCGCGTTCATCAGATTTTGGGGATGCTGCACGGCGGCGCTTCATTGGCCCTGGCCGAAACCCTGGGGAGCCTGGGCGCGGTATTGACCCTGGATGAGACCAAGCAGTTCTGTCTCGGGCAGGAGATCAACGGCAATCACCTGCGTGCCGTCACCAGCGGTTACGTGATCGGCACCGCGCGGCCTTTTCATATCGGCAGCACCAGCCAGGTCTGGGGCATCGACATCCGCGACGAGCAGGATCGTCCGGTCTGCATTTCGCGCATCACCCTGGCGGTGCGCGACCGGAAGGCGTAATTGCGGCTTTCTCCAAAGAGGCGCAAAATCTTCGGTATAGCGTCTTGGAGGGCACCGCAATGACATCCGTCAGAATATTGTTGGCCGCAGCGGTCATGATGCTGGCACTGCCCGCTTACGCGGACGCTGGCTTCGATAAAGTCACGGCACGTCTGCGCGCGTCTTTCGAGCAGCACAAACAGATGCCGCTGGATGCCGATCTCTACATAGACAACCTTTTCGTCAGCCACAATTACGAGCCCGGCAAGACCGTGGACACCGCCGTATTCCTGGCCGGAGTGGGCAAAGAACTCACCGCCGCCAAAAAAGTCGGGATCAGCCAGAAATCCGAGCTAACGCGTTTCCTTGCCGCCGGCGATACGGTGGTCGCGACGGTGCTCAACACCGGTACCGCGGCGGACGGTACGCCGACGCGATTTTATATCGCTTACTTTTTCAAGATCACGAACGGCCGCATCGCCCACATCGAGACGTGGTACGACCGCAAGGCGTCCGACAGCCAGCTTAAGGCGCTCTCCACCGAAATGAAGAAGTAGGCTTAGGCGAGGATATCCGTCACCGGCAGCGAGGTATCCATGGACGCCGTGCCCCAGCGGTTCACGGGCACGCCCATAATCTGCTGCATGGTCAAGCCAACGCGCGTGATGGTATCGCCGCCGCCCTTCACGTGAAGTCCGGTCTTGACGCGGCCACCCGCTTTACCGGCAATGACCATCGGCACGCCCAGAATAGAGTGCATACGGGCAAGCGAGCTGTCGGAATGCGCGAACACCAGCATGTTGTCGAGCAAGGTACCGTCGCCCTCGCGCACGCCATTCAGCGCGCCGAGGAAGTACGCCAGCGCTTCCATGCTGCGCTCCACGTACCATGTGGCTTCAATCTGATAGCCCAGAACCGGATCGGCGGTTTCGTTGTGCGTGAGTCCATGGTGATAGGCCGTGGTGCCGGCCTTGTGGAGCGCGGAGAGAGCGTCCGAGAAGACCATGTTGAAAACTTTGGTCTGATTGCAGGCCAGCGCCATGGCCAAAAGATGCGACATGGTCTTATGGCTGGCGATGACTTCATCCACCAGATAGCCCGCGGGGACCATGTCTCCCGGCGGCGCGGTCATGGTGCAGGCTTCCGCCGGCGGCGGTTTTTTCAACTGCATTTCCAGTTGCTGCTCCATCTGGCGCAGCGACGTGAAGTATTCGTCGAGGCGCGCGCGATCGGCGGCGCCGAGTTGTTTGGCCAGATCAGCGCGGTCGTCTTTGATGGCCGACAGCACACTCAAGCGCGTCATGACGCGCGGATCGGGCTTGAAATCCACCGCATTGGGGTTGCGGAACTCGTCGCCGAACAGACGCGTATAAAACGCGACGGGCGAGCCTTCGCTTGGATTGATGCTGCCGGCATTGCGGCGGCTGTAGGTATCTTTCGGGTTGCCCGTCGCGGTGATTTCCAGAGAGCGGAAACGCGTATCCGTGCCGACCACATCCGCGATCAACGTATCGAAGGTGGGAACGTTGTGTTTATCCAATTCCCGGGGCGTCGTGCCCGTGCGCAGGGCGAAATTGCCGGTTACGTGCGGTTGATTGGCGATGCCGTCGAGCTTGACGTCGAAACCGCTCAGGACGTTGATACGGTCCTTGTACGGCTTCAGATAGGCCAGTTCCGTCGGCATGTCATAGTTCGCACCGACTTTTTCCGGCACCCAGCGCCAAGGCGTCACGCCACATCCCCAGAACCAGGTTCCGAAACGCACTGGAAGCGGACTGCCGGAGGCGAGCGCCGTGCCGTTGCTATTCAAAAACCCGTCTAGAAACGGGAGGGCCACCGAGACGGCGGACCCGCCGATCATGCCGCGCAGAATACGGCGTCGATTCAGCTTCGCACTCATGACGTTCTCTCCCGCGTCAATGCGTACCGCCGGCGACCTTCACATCGCCGGACGTCGTAGATATAGCATAAAACCTATCGCTCGTCGCGATCCGGCGCATAAGGTCCGGCAACCGGTGGCCGTTTTTGGCGAAACCGGCCTTGAGGTCGTTGAGCCAGGCGTTATCTTCGCGCCCAGGGCTGCGACCGATGGCGTAGCCGGCCACATTGCGGACAAGGCAGGACACCGTCGCCGGGTTGTCGCGCATGGCCCGGCCCAACTCGACAGCATTCTTAAATTGCGCACCATCCAGGGTGCCGCTGGCGTCGATGACCGAACCGTTTTCCTGTTCCCGGAACTGCCCTAGGCCATCGAAATTCTCCAGCGCCAGCCCCATGGGATCCATGATCTTGTGACACCCCGCGCAGGCAGGGTTGGTGCTATGCGCCATCAATCTATTGCGCACGGTTTTCATGGCGGGATTGGTTGCGTCTTCCAGAGGCGTGAAATCCACATTGCCCGGTGGGTCGGGCACTTTCTGACACAAAAACACCTCGCGCACGGCTTTGCCGCGCAAGGTCGGCGAGCTGCGCCCGGCGGGACCATGGAGCGTAAGGAAACTGATCTGCGTCAGAAGCCCGGCGCGTGGATCGTTCTGGGAGAACTCAAAGCTCTGCCATCCGGTTTCGGCGGCGACAGGCACCCGGTAGACCACGCCGAGCGTGCGGGTCATGAAAGTCTTTCGGGTCGTGAACAGATCGCGGTAGTCGCCGCGCCCGGCCAGCAAATGTCCGGTGATGGTGCGTAGCGTTTGCTCTTCGGCATCACCCATGACGGTGCGCGAGAAGCGCGGATAGATCTGCGGATCCTTGGTGACGGCGGCAAGGCCATCGAAGTTCAGCATGTCGGCAAAAAAAGCGCGCACGCCGGTTTCAAAGCGCGGCGAGGCCAACATGCGGTCCACCTGCCGCGCCAGCCCCTTGGCGGTATCGAGTTCGCCCCGAGCAACCGCGGCCAGAAGTACCTCGTCGGGCGTCGTGTTCCACAAAAAGTAACTAAGTCGCGTTGCTTTGGAATAACCGTCCAGGCGTGTCGCCCCGGCGCGCGTCGGATCGGATTCCACGACATCAACACGAAACAGAAATTCCGGCGCCACCAGCAGGCCAGCCAGAACAAACTCCAGGCCGGCATAAAAATCGCGCGATGTCTCCGCTTCCCGCCGTGCGACGGCCGTCAGTGCCCCGACTTTCTGATCGTTCAGCGGCCGGCGTAAAACGCGCGGCCCGACGGTGCGGATAAATTGCTCCGCGCACCCGTCATCGGGTGCCTTCGCGGCAACGGGCGTGCAGGGCACGGATGTCTTGCGATGCTTTTCATCCACCACTTGCGCGGCGATGTTGCGTGCGAGGTTATCATACTGCTCGAAGCCCGCGCGGGTCACCGCCACTTCCGATGTTCCGACGGCCAGCAAACCGCCGCGACGAAGGTCGGGTTCAAAACGGCCGATGACCTTGATGTCCGCACCGAACAAGTCCGCGATGCTGTGCCGGTATTCATCTTCCGTCAGCCGCCTCATTTCGGGCGTGGCGGTCTGTGCAATCGCACCACCGTCGCTACCGCAACTTGCGAGTAGAAAGGTCGCGCATAGACCTAAGCACGCGGACTGGAGACTGTGCATTTACCGCGCCGCCTCGGCGGTTTGTGCGTCATCCGCCGGATGAATGACAAAGGCTGGCACGGCTTCAATTTGATAGGCGGTAGAGAGCGCCGTGCATTGGCCGGTTTTCGGATCACGGTAACCATCCGCGAATTTCTTCATGGCGGCGTAGGCGGACGGACACGTCCAGCCCCAAGACTTCGGCAGCACCGACGGGCCCATAGCGAACTCCATGCGGTAGGCAGCTTCCAGATCGCTGTAACCCGCCATCGTGCCTTCCATTCCGCCATCGGGCTTGAGCGTGAGGCGAAAGCGCGCGCCGCGAATGTACATATCAGTGTGGTCTTTAAGTCCCTCGCCCTGATAGTGATCGAGCCTAATATCGCCGGGCTCCGTCATCACCACGCCATCCACGATCTTTCCACGCAGCACATTGTGCCAGCGCGGGTTCTTGTTCACGGTCAGGCTGGTGTAGGGTACGCCCTTGCGCTCAGCGTCGTAGTGCGTGGGATTGGAACTGGAATAAACACCCACGGTGACATCGTTGTCATTGCGCGGGTCGTCGATACCGCTGATTTCCAGCAACGTCGTAACTTGGCCATCTTGCCGCGCGCTGACGACAAAATCGCGGACCACGTTGCCCTGGAAGTGCGCCTCGGGGCGATAAGCGTTGATACAGCCGAGAACGCGATAGAGTTGGTTATCGACGCCCTTCGTTCCATCTACGCCCGTGTAATTTTCATGAGGACACGACTGAGCTTCCGCGCCCTCATCCAAGTTCATGCCGTAGGCGGTACGCCCCTTACCCGTGCGCATGGGCGGATCCTCAAAGGCCGCCGGGGTGGTGCATTGATCGTCTTCGCCGCTGGGGCCGCGCGGCCGTGAAATTGCACGCCCTTTGCGCCCACCATCGTAGAGCGGCGGCGCATTGATTCCACCTGGCAGAGCGATCGCCAAGCCATCAGGGCAGTCGTCGGCGCCATAGGACATCGCGTACCAGAAGTATGTGAAGACGAAGCCGCGCGTCTCACCGGCTTTTTGCGGCGTGGATTTTACCGCATCCGCATGGACATGCGTCGCGGCGGTCACACCCAAAATCAGTGCGGCGCTGGTCTGGAAAATATGGCGCGCGAAACAAGACATCCCGATGAACCCTCCCAAGCCACCAAGAAATCAACCCGAGTGTACCATGCCTGCCTGACCGCCCGTAAGATGAGGTAAGCGCTTAAGGAAGCTTGGTTTTACGCACCTCCGCCAACTCCGTATCGCCATCAGCGGCCAGCATATATTTCGTATTGACCAGCGCCACGATGATATCCGTTGCCTGATCGACGTAATCCGCCTGATCTTTATAGAGCGCGGACACCACGTCTTTGGGCAGCGGCTTTTCGTGTCCCAATAGCGCGCAGAAGCCGTCGACCGTGCCGGTGATGGGATCGGGCTCGGCATCCGGCGCCGCGGGTGTTGCAGGCACAAAAGTCGTCAGCGGGGCGGCGGTCCAATGGGGACGCACGCCGCCCAGCGCGTTACCGTTGGCGTCGCGCTTAATGGTGCTGTCGGCATTCAGTTCAAACAGCTTGCCCGGGGGCGGATAGCGCCCTGCCCTGATCCAGTCGTCGAGATTGCGCAACGCCGCGCGCGCGAAATCGCTGACACCGGGAAGCCGACTGATAGGAGCGGCGCAGTTGACCGCCGCCTTGATGCCTGCTTGATGCAGGCTCAAGGTGAATTGCAGTTGATCGGAATAGTCGGCGTGGCTGGACCCGGCGATGTCGTACCAGCGAAACCGCTTCTCACCCACGGCATTGCTGTCGGGCTGACGCGCGCTGGCGACCCAGCGCACCAGCTCCGGCACGCCCTGGTATTCGCTTTCACTCATGATTTGAATCACGGCCGCGTCTTGAGGGACAGGCAGCGCGCCCCCAAAAGGGCAAATACCCGCCAGATAACCGTCGATGACCGATTTACCGTCGCCGCGATGCCACCGCGCATGATGTTTGCTGATGAACTCGGCCTGCATGCAGCCGGTCAGCGACCAGCCCGAGGAATACACCCTCAGCAAGCCGGGTTTGATGGCCGCGATGTCGAGAAAGCCCAAAGTCGCCAAGGGCCCCTGCGGACTGCGTGCGAGCGCTGCGACCTGCG
>JAIEMI010000336.1 GCA_019752235.1 Rhodospirillaceae bacterium | reverse complement strand
GCAGATGTGGGCCGCGGCTGCCGCCCCCCGCGCCCTTGCCGCCTATAAATTGAGTTTCGGCGCGGCGTTCGTTGCCGCACTCGTCAATCTTTTCTTCGGCGTGCTCGTTGCCTGGGTGTTGGTGCGCTACCGCTTCCCGATGAAGCGCGTTGTCGACGGGTTAGTGGACTTGCCTTTCGCGCTCCCGACGGCGGTGGCGGGAATTTCGCTGGCGACGCTTTATGCGCCCAATGGCTGGGTGGGCCAGCTTTTGGCGCCGTTCGGCATCAAGGTTGCCTACACGCCGCTGGGCGTGATCGTGGCGATGATCTTCATCGGCTTGCCCTTTGTCGTACGTACGGTGCAGCCGGTGCTGCAGGATCTCAGCAAGGACGTTGAAGAGGCTGCCGCCAGTTTGGGGGCCAGCCGCTGGCAAGCCTTCCGCCGCGTTATTTTGCCGACTATCACCCCCGCCGCTTTGACAGGCTTTACGCTGGCCTTCGCCCGCGCATTGGGCGAGTACGGTTCCATCATCTTCATCGCCGGTAATCTGCCGATGAAGTCCGAGATCGCGCCGCTGCTGATCATCATCAAGCTGGAGCAGTTCGATTACGCCGGCGCTGCGACGATCGGCGCGACCATGCTGATTGCCTCGTTCCTGCTGTTGCTTCCGATCAATGTTCTGCAGCGCTGGAACCGCCAGCGTTCCGCGGAGATGTGATCATGTCCTTCAAAGCCGGAATCATCACGGAATCCCTGCCGGTACGGATCGGCCTGATCCTGCTTGCGCTCTTTTTTATCCTCGGTTTTCTCGTGCTGCCGTTGGTGGCCGTGTTTACGGAGGCTTTTCGCAAGGGCTTCGACGCCTATGTTGCGGCGATCACGGATCCCGATGCGCTATCATCGATTAAGTTGACGTTCATTGCCGCGGGCATAGCCGTACCGTTCAACCTGATTTTCGGCGTTGCCGCGTCATGGGCCATTGCAAAGTTCGATTTCCGCGGCAAAAGCCTGTTGATCACCTTTATCGATCTGCCGTTCTCGGTCTCGCCGGTGATCGCCGGTCTTATTTATGTCCTGCTGTTCGGCGCCCAGGGCCTGATGGGCCCATATCTGCAGTCCATCGACGTGCAAATCGTTTTCGCGGTCCCAGGCATTGTCCTGGCGACCATCTTTGTCACGTTCCCCTTCATCGCACGCGAACTGATTCCTTTGATGCAGGAGCAAGGTACGGAAGAAGAAGAGGCGGCCGTCAGCCTCGGCGCGGACGGTTGGAGCACGTTCTGGCGCGTGACGCTGCCCAATATCAAATGGGGGCTGTTGTACGGCGTGCTGTTGTGCAATGCCCGCGCCATGGGTGAATTTGGCGCGGTATCGGTGGTGTCGGGCCACATTCGCGGTCTGACCAATACCATGCCGCTGCATGTCGAAATTCTCTACAATGAATACAACATCGCGGCTTCCTTCGCCGTGGCGTCATTGTTGGCGTTCCTCGCCGTCGTGACGCTCGTGGCTAAAGGCGCGCTGGAGTGGCGTTACGGCCACGAACTGGCGACCTCGCGGAAGTAGCGGAACGGGATGGGCACGAACGATGGTCATTGAAATCAGTCAAATCACAAAGCGCTTCGAAACGTTCGAGGCTTTGAGGAACCTGAGTCTCCAGGTGCGGCCGGGCGAGTTGGTGGCTCTGTTGGGCCCGTCGGGTTCAGGAAAGACCACGCTGCTGCGCATCATCGCCGGGCTGGAGTTCGCCGATGAAGGCCGCATCCTGTTCGACGGTGCCGACGCGGGCAACCGCAATGTCGGTGAACGTCGTGTCGGGTTTGTGTTCCAACACTATGCCCTGTTCCGTCATATGACCGTCATGGAGAACGTCGCTTTCGGTTTGCGCGTCGTGCCGCGCACCAAGCGCATGGCCGATGCCGACATCGAAAAGCGCGTAAATCAGCTCCTGCACTTGGTGCAGCTCGACCGCCTGGCGGGGCGTTACCCGTCGCAGCTTTCGGGCGGCCAGCGCCAGCGCGTTGCGCTGGCCCGTGCCTTGGCCATCGAGCCGCGTGTGCTGCTGCTGGACGAACCCTTCGGCGCGCTCGATGCGAAAGTGCGCAAGGAGCTGCGCCGGTGGCTGCGCCGCCTGCACGACGAAATGGGCCTCACCAGCATCTTCGTGACTCATGATCAGGAGGAAGCGCTGGAACTGGCGGACCGCGTCGTCGTCATGAACCACGGCGCCATTGAACAAATCGGCACACCCGAGGACGTTTACAACGCGCCGGCTACGCCGTTCGTCTATGAGTTCCTGGGCAACGTGAACCGTCTTGATTGCACGATTGTCGATGGAAAGTTCACGTTATGGGGTATGGACGTTGCTGCGGAGACCCGCAACGGCGCTCCTATTCCCTCGGGCGAAACCCCCGGCCACGCCTATGTGCGTCCGCACGACATCGAGTTTGTCGACCGCAGCAAAGCGCTCGCCGAGCCTGCTATCGTCCGTCACGTCGCGGCGGCGGGCCCGACGGCCCGCATCGAGCTGGCGGTGGAAGGCGTCTCGCATTTGTTGGAAGCCGAAGTGCCGCGCGCGCGCTATTTGGAGCTGGGGCTAAAGGTAGGCCAAGCGGTCATGATAGCCGCCCGGTCCGCCCGCGTATTTCCCCGCTAATTCAATAGCTTATACACGCACATTGGCGCTGCGCGGCGAACTTGTGACGACGCGCCGCCCGTTCTATTCTCCCGACAAATGATCGGGAATTCGTAATGTTGTCGCAGCGTTCCAAATACGCCCTGCGCGCCATGCTCATGCTCGCGGCGCGCAAGCCGGAAGAGCTTGTGTTGTCTGCGGACATCTCCAAACAACGCAAAGTGCCGCAGAAGTTCCTGGAACTCATTCTGCTGGATCTTAAAAAACGCGGTCTCCTGCACAGCCAGCGCGGCAAGAACGGCGGTTATTGCCTGGCGCGTCCCGCCAATAAGATTACCTTCGGCGAAATTATCCGCATCACTGACGGCCCGCTGGCGCCGCTGGCCTGCGCCAGCCTCACGGCCTACCGGAAGTGTGAAGACTGCGAGGACGAAAAATCCTGTTCTATTCGCCGCATCATGCGCGGTGTGCGCGATTCCATGTCCGCCATTCTCGACAAGGTCACACTCGCCGACGCCCTGAAGAAGGGCAAGCTGCCGTTCGCGGTGGATTGATGTAGGGAATGGAATTTCTGGGTGAAATAAATCCGGGCTATGCGCTCTCGGGCCTTGTCGTGGGCATGCTCGTGGGTATGACGGGTGTTGGCGGCGGTTCCTTGATGACGCCGCTGCTGATTTTGCTTTTTGGGATTCACCCCGCCACGGCGGTGGGGACTGACCTGTTGTACGCGGCGGCGACAAAAACCGGCGGCACGTTGTTCCATGGTTTCGCCCGTACGGTCGATTGGCGGATTGTCGGCAGGCTGGCAGCCGGCAGCATACCCGCCACGGCCGCGACCCTCCTGGTGCTGCAGCATATCGATATCAAAAGCTCGTCGGCCACCGGCGTCATCACCGTCGGGCTCGGCATTGCGCTGCTCCTGACGTCCTTCGTTCTGATCTTCCACAAAAAGATTCAGGCATTCTATGTCGCGCGCGCGGGCGAGGGCAGCCCTAAGCGTACCGGCACGGTCACTGTCTTGGTCGGCGTCGTGCTGGGTGTCCTGGTCTCCATTACGTCGGTCGGCGCGGGCGCCCTTGGGGTGACGGCCCTCTTGGCGCTGTATCCCCGCCAGCCTCTCGCGCGTATCGTGGGTTCCGACATCGCCCATGCGGTGCCGTTGACGCTGCTCGCCGGCCTCGGACACTGGTGGCTGGGCTCGGTCGACTGGGCGCTGCTGGGCTCGTTGCTGGTGGGCTCCCTGCCGGGTATCTTCATCGGCAGCTATATCGCGGGCCGCGCGCCTGATACTTTATTGCGTTACATCCTGGCGGCGACGCTGTTGCTGGTGGGCACACGGCTGCTCCTGTAATTTTCACGAGGGTTGGCATCATGGCTGCACTGCGTCTGATATTCCTGTCATTGCTGATGTTTGTCTCGCCGGCGTGGACGCAAGAGTCCACGGAGCCGCCGCCGCCCAAGTCCTCGCCGGTAAAGCCGGTCGTTGAGGAGTCCCTGCCGCGCGCGGGCGGTATCCTGGTGTTCGGCGGCACGCAAGGCACGGGCCTTGAGACCGTAAAGCATCTCGTTGCCATGCATGAGAAAGTGACGGTGATGGCGCGCGCCACGTCCGACACCACGGCGCTTAAGGAACTGGGCGTCAACATTGTCATTGGCGATGCGCTGGACCCGGAAAGCGTCAAGCAGGCCTTTACCGCAGCTCCCTTCCGCGCCGCCGTCTCGGTCTTGGGCGGACACAAGGATTACCGCGTCGACGGTGAAGGCAATAAGAACGTGATCGACGCCACGAAGGACGCGGGCGTGCCGCGCTTTGTGCTGGTGACCTCACTCGGCGCGGGCGACAGCGCCGCATCGGCGCCGTGGTACCTTGGGTGGGCCTTGGACTTGTTCATGAAGGATTACATGGCGGCGAAAACCTTGGCCGAGGATCACCTGCGCGCCACGGACCTTGACTACACCATCATCCGTCCGGGCTGGTTATTGAGCAGCATAAAAACAGGCGGCGCCCCGACATTGGTGCCCGAGACCAACAAGTTCAGTTGGATCACGCGCGCGGACCTCGGCAAGCTGGTGGCCGCCAGCGTTGAAGACGCAGCCACGTTCAAAAAGACTCTGACCGCCTATGACCCCGCGCGCGACAGCGTGTGGGAGATCATTTTCTAGAGTCCCGGCACGGAGGTTCTCTGATGGCGTGGGTTTTGCTGGCCGTCGCGGGCGGTCTTGAGGTCGCATTCACGACGGCGCTGAAATATGCCGAAGGCTTCACCAAGCTTTGGCCATCCCTGGCCTTCCTCGTCGCCTACGCCGGCAGCGCCTGGTTCCTCGCACAGGCGGTAAAGACTATTCCGCTCGGTACAGCCTACGCCGTCTGGACCGGCATCGGCGCGGTCGGTACGGCATTGGTCGGAATTGCCATATTCGGAGAACCCGCGACCGCGCTGCGGTTATTCTTCTTGATGGTTATTCTCGGCGGTATCATCGGCCTGAAGTTGGTCTCCGCATAATCAGGTTTATGCGGAGACCTGGAATTTAGTTCAGGTTCTCGAAGATCGCCGCGATGCCTTGGCCGCCGCCGATGCACAAGGTCACCAGCGCGTACTTCGCGTTACGGCGCTTCAGTTCATACATCGTTTTCACGGTCAGGATCGCGCCGGTGGCGCCCACGGGATGGCCCAACGCCACCGCGCCGCCGTTGATGTTCACCTTGGCCGGATCGAAACCCAGGTTTTTGGTGACCGCCAAGGCCTGCGCGGCGAACGCCTCGTTGGATTCGATAAAGTCCATATCGGCGATCTTGAGGCCGGTTCTCTTCATCACGCTCTGGACGGCGGGCACGGGGCCGATGCCCATCTCGGAGGGCTCCACGGCCGAGATGCCATAGCCCACCAGGCGCGCCATGGGCTTCAGGCCCTTCTTGGCGGCGACGTCGGCGGCCATCATCACCACGGCGGCCGCGCCGTCGTTGATGCCCGAGGCATTGCCCGGAGTCACGGTGCCGTCCTTCTTGAAAACCGGCTTCAGCGACCGCAAATTTTCGGTGGTCACGTCGGTACGTACGTGCTCGTCGTTATCGAACGCGATCTTACCTTTTTTGCTGTCGATCTCGAACGGCAGGATCTGGTCCTTGAAGTAACCGGCGGCCTTGGCTGCTGCGGCGCGCTTGTGGCTTTCCAACGCGAACGCATCCTGTTCGTCGCGGGTGATCTGGTATTTGGCGGCGATGTTTTCAGCCGTCACGCCCATGTGGCCATGGCCGAAGGGGTCGTGCAGCGTGCCCAGCAGCATGTCGATGACTTTCGCATCGCCCATCTTCTGGCCCCAGCGTTGCGCGGGCAGGCTGTAGGGCGAGCGGCTCATACTTTCGGCGCCGCCGGCTATGGCAATGTCTACATCGCCCAGCATGATCTGTTGCGCCGCGGATACCACCGCCTGCAGGCCCGAGCCGCATAAGCGGTTCAGGGTGAGGGCGGGCGTTTCGATCGGCAAGCCGCCGTCAACGCCGGCGACGCGCGCCATGTAAACGTCTTTGGGTTCGGTGTTGATAATATGACCGAACACGATGCTGCCGACTTCGGCGCTGTCCACGCCCGCGCGCTTCACGGCTTCACGCACCACCGCCGCGCCCAGTTTGGTGGGCGGGATGTCTTTCAGGCTGCCGCCGAAGGTTCCGATTGCGGTGCGAACACCGGAGACGAAAACGACTTCACGGGCCTGCGACATGATGGTGGTGCTCCTGATAATGGACGTGGATGAGAAAAAGCGTTCACCGCGAGGAAAGCGGCGCCCGTCTGGAGAAAACCTTTTACAGAAGAAGTGGCGGGAGCGACGGGACTCGAACCCGCGACCTTCGGCGTGACAGGCCGACGTTCTAACCAACTGAACTACGCCCCCGTCTAACCAACTCTTTGATCGTGCTATTCTTTCTCGCAAAAGGGCAGTAGCGGGTCAAGTCCAAATTTGACCGATTTACTGTGACCGCTGTGACAGGACTGTGCCACGGATGGATAGGGTAGTCCCAATGCCACAGCGGAGTCATTCGAAACTGTCAAGGCTATGAGTGTCGAAAGTGACGATGCCGACTGACCGGCTGCATAGCCACCGTCATTGTTATTGTTGTTTGCCAGTCTATTTTGAGTCGTCACTTTCGTCATTCTGAACAGCTATATAGCCGTAGGCGTTAACAACAGTTGGAAAAGTGACGGCGCTGAACGCCGTCACTCAGTCCCAAGACTTTTCCGAATGTAGCCGCCTATA
>JAIEMI010000064.1 GCA_019752235.1 Rhodospirillaceae bacterium | reverse complement strand
GCGCTCTGGCGGCGCGCGGCGTGCGCGTGGGTGCCGGTTGGTAGACCACGGGCTGCTGCGGCTGTTGATAATACCGGGCGGTGTTATTGATCGCCGAAATCTGGCGCGTGGTTTGTGATGTCTGTGCCGTCATGTACTGCACGCCCCGGCCGAGGATCTGCATGTTCGTGGCGGCAGCCTGCGCCGCCGTTGTGAAAGGCGCCAGGGCCGCCGAGGTTGTTTGCTGTGCGACCAAGGGGACGACGCCGCAGCCGCCGAGGGTGGCCGCGGTCAGACCCATAGCCATAAAATGTACAATGACCTTGCGGTCCATCATCCCCACGTCCCCAACACCCGCGCGGGGGACATTATAGACGGTTCAAAGCCTGGGTTTTGAGTCTATTTCCGCCGCGCAATGATGGGAAATCGATGGCTTTTTCGGGGCTTATGGATTCGCGACAAGTTGCCAGTCGCCGTCGGGTGTCTGGCAGGCGGTGCCATAGGCTTCCTCGTTCCGCCCATCAATGGTGATCTCCTGGCGGAATTCACGGCAATAGCGCTGCCCGGCCCAGCCGTCGCGGGTGGTTGTCACGGCGCCTCTGACGCGGTCGGAATTCCACACCATCGACTGACCGATCGGCGCGGCGAGGGCGCCGCGATAGGCGCGGTAATAGATGTCGCGGTCGCCTTGCGTGAGCACGGTGCCGACAGGGCCCGGAAACAGACCGAGGCTGACGATGGGTCCGTAGTATGGCCGGTAATAGGGCCGCGGATAATAGATCGGCCGCGGCGCGTAATAACGCGGTGCGTAGATGGGCCGCGGATAATAGACCGGGCGGTGGTACCAGCCCGGTGCGAAGGTGCCCTCCGCATAAATCGGCAGGCCGATATTGGCGGAGAAGAAGAAGGTGCTGCGCGCTTCGGCGCTGCCTGAAAACGCAAAGGCGGCGGCGCAGAAAAGCGTCCCCGCGATAAGACCGGACCGGACCGAACGAACCATGGCTTGCCTCGAAGCAGGTGGGATGGCGGCATAATAGTCCAAGGCCCCACGGAAATTATGGCGGTGATGTTGTCCATCTTCCGGCTGCGGCAAATCCGGGCCTGACAGCCTTGTAATGGCAGCGCAAGGCTCGGGTAATGGGGCTGGGCGCAACTCTAGTGCGAGCCTGCAAAGTTCGTGGTCCGCGCAGCCTGTGCAAGGTCCGATTTTGGGGATGGCTAATTTTTTCATCAGGATTCCAATAGGTTCGCTATAATGACCCCTCAACTGTCGGAAATGCGGGCCCCCCCAACGGGTCAACCCGCAGACTTTCAAGCGCAACGTATGGATACCGCTATGCGGGTATTGGTGATCGAAGACGACAAAGAGGCCGCCGATTACCTCGTCAAAGGTTTGCGGGAGAGTGGCTATACGGTCGATCACGCCGCCGATGGCCGTGACGGTCTGTTCCTCGCTCTCTCCGAACCTTACGACGTGATGATCGTCGATCGCATGCTGCCGGGGCCCGACGGGCTTTCAATTGTGGAATCCGTGCGCAAGTCGTCGATCACCACGCCGGTGCTGTTTCTGAGCGCCTTAGGCGAAGTCGAAGACCGCGTCGCGGGCCTGAAAGCCGGCGGCGACGATTACCTTGCCAAGCCATTTGCCTTCTCCGAACTTCTGGCGCGTCTCGAAGCCTTGCTGCGCCGCTCCGGCGCCGTGCCTGAAAACACGTTTCTCAAGGTCGGCGATCTGGAAATGGATCTGCTGGCGCGCAAAGTCACCCGCCAGGGCAAGCGTGTCTATCTGCATCCGCGCGAGTTCCGCCTGCTGGAATATCTCATGCGGCACGCCGGACAGGTGGTGACGCGGACGATGCTGTTGGAAAACGTCTGGGAGTATCATTTCGATCCGCAAACCAATGTGATCGACGTGCACATCAGCCGCCTGCGTCAGAAGATCGACAAGCCCTTCGATAAGCCGATCCTGCAGACGGTGCGGGGCGCGGGCTACAAGCTGGACCCGGCGGCCTAATCTTATGCCTCCGCCGTTTTCTCCTCGCACGGCGGCGCCATGAAACGTCTGATCCGCATTTTCGGCTCCACCACGTTCCGGCTGGCGCTGGTCTATACGCTGATTTTCGGTGTATCGGTCGGCGCGCTGTTCTACTTCGTCTATTTCTCCAGCGTCGGCTTCATCGTGCAGCAGAAAGAAGCCGCCATTGAGGCCGATGTCACCGGCTTTCAGGAAACCTTCGAGCGTTCGGGCGTCACGGGTTTGATCATCGCCGTGAACCGCCGCGCCAACGGCACGACCAGTCGTGACGGCATCTATATTTTGGTGGATTCGGTCGGCAATCCGTTGGCGGGGAACCTGCGCAGTTGGCCGCGCAACATCGTTCCCGACGACATCTGGCTGAACTTTACCATCAACGATATGCGCCGCGCCGAGGCGGAAATCGCCGACGTGCGCGCCAAGCAATACATCATCCCCGGCAACTACATGCTGATTGTCGGCCGCGATGTGCGCGATGCCCGCGAATTCCGCGGCCGCCTTCTGGACTCTCTCAACGTCGGCCTCGGCATCACCTTGGCGTTGGGCGTGCTGGGCGGTTTTCTCTTCAGCCGCGCCATCATGCGCCGTATCGAGACCATCACGCGCACGTGCCGCAAGATCATGTCGGGCGATCTGTCCCAGCGCGTGGCCGTGTCCCGCCAGAACGATGAGTTGGGCCAGCTCGCCCTCAGCATCAACGCCATGCTCGACCAGATCGAGCGGCTGATGCGCGGTATGCAGCAGGTGTCGGACAATGTTGCCCACGACCTCCGTACGCCCTTGACCCGATTACGCAGTCGTCTGGAAAGCGCCTTGCGCCACATGGACGATCCCACCGAACGTGAAACCATCGAAGGCGCCATCGCCGACGCCGACAGCCTCTTGGCCACGTTCGCCGCGTTGCTGCGTATCGCCCGCGCCGAAGCCGGCTCGCAACGCAACTTCGTCGATATCGATCTGCACGCCCTGGCCGAGGAAGTGGTCGATCTTTATGGCCCTCTCGCGGAAGAGAAGGGCTTGGATTTCGCGGTTCATCTTCGCGAAGGCGTGACCGCGCGGGGCGATCCGAACCTGATCGGTCAAGCCTTGGCCAATCTGATCGACAACGCCATCAAGTACACCAGCGAAGGCGGTGTGACGGTCGCTTTGACCGAACGCGATGGGCAGGCGGCATTCATTGTGTCCGACACCGGCCCCGGCGTGCCCGAGGCTTACCGCGACAAAGTGTTGGAACGCCTTTTCCGGCTTGAACAGAGCCGCACGTCCCCGGGCAGCGGGCTCGGTTTGAGTTTGGTGGCGGCCGTTGCCAAGTCGCACGGCCTCGACCTTAAGCTTGAGGACAATCGCCCGGGGCTGCGCGTCACGTTGCAATTCCCGGCGCCGCGGGCGGACGTTAAAAGTAACAATACCGATTCAAAACCGTCCGGTCCCGCGAAGGACGCGCCCGCGGAAAACGGCCCCCCCGGAAAAGCGGCACCCGACGCCGAAGCCGCTTAAAGGCTGGCATCCCGGCGTATTCTCTGTTTTGTTGTCGCCATGACCGCCGCTGTTGACGCTTTCGCCGCCGTCCGCAATCCATTCGTCCGTGCACTGGCTCTCGCCCGGATCTCGGGCGTCATCGGCACTCAGATCATCAATGTCGCCGTCGGCTGGGAGCTTTACGAGCGCACCGGCAGCGCCTGGTCATTGGGTCTCGTCGGCCTGTTCGAACTGGCGCCGGTACTGTTCTTCATGGTGCCTGCGGGCAACGTCGCCGACCGCGTCGCCCGCCGTAACATCGCCATGGCCGCGCAGGCCGTCGCGGGCATCGCCGCCCTGGGATTGATGGCGGTATCCTGGTTCGAAGGGCCGGTTCACTTCATCTATGCCATGCTCGTGCTGGTCGGCGCCGCGCGGGCTTTCGCGGCTCCGGCGGTGGGCACGATCCTGCCGCAGCTTCTCAAGTCCGAACAATTCGTCAACGCCAACGCCTGGGTCACATCGGCCTACCAGTTCGCTTCGATTTCAGGGCCCGCCATAGGCGGCTTGATGATTGCTTGGACCGGCGGCGCGACCTGGGCCTATTTCGCCGCCGCCGCCGGCCAGTTCATTTCCGTCGGGGCCTTCGCGCTGTTGCCGGTGATCGCCCCGCCGGAAGCCACCGGCAAGCGTTCCTTCAAGGATGTTTTCGCGGGCTTTAGTTTTGTCCGCCGCACGCCGATCTTTCTCGCGGCGATCACCCTCGACATGTTCGCTGTCCTGCTCGTCGGGGCGGTCGTACTGCTGCCGATTTTCGCCAAGGATATTTTGCATGTCGGCCCCGAAGGTCTGGGCTGGCTGCGGGCCGCGCCCTCGGCGGGCAGCCTGTTGATGCTGATGATCGTCACGCGCCTGAAGCCCATCCAACGCCCGGGCCTGGTCTTGCTGATCGCGGTCGTCGGCTTTGGTCTCGCCACCATCGGCTTCGGCCTGTCCGAGCATTTCCTGCTCTCCTTCTTCTGTCTCTTCCTGACCGGCGTGTTCGATTCCATCAGCGTGGTCGTGCGCCTGACCCTGGAACAGGTGGTGACGCCCGACCGCTTGCGCGGGCGCGTCTCGGCCATCAACTACGTGTTTGTCGGGTTTTCGAATGAATTCGGTGCTTTTGAAAGCGGCGCCACGGCCGCGATGTTCGGGCCCATTGCTTCGGTGGTGGGCGGCGGTATCGGCACGATTGTCGTCGTCATCGGTGTCGCGCTGATGTGGCCCGCGTTGCGCAAGATCGGGCCATTGCATACGTTGAAGCCCGCCGAAGAGGCCGAACTTGTGCCGTCGGTTGAGGCGCGCCATTCGGTCTAAGGGGAGGGGATTTTTATGAGGTTCGTCGGCCAAGTGGTTTGGATCACGGGCGCGTCCGCCGGCATCGGCGAAGCGCTGGCGCTGGGTTTTCACCGCGAAGGCGCGCACGTCATACTGTCGGGGCGGCGAGAGGCCGAACTGCAGCGCGTGAAGAGCCTCTGCGCGGAAGGCCAAGGCAAAGTTCTCATCCTTCCTTTCGACGTGATCGACGATGCCGCCCGCGTCGCCGCCGTGAATCAGGTGCTTGGAGCCTTCGGTCACATCGACATGCTCGTGAACAACGCCGGTGTCTCGCAGCGCGCCTACGGCAAGGACACGCTGTTGGCCGTCGACCGGCAGATCATGGAACTGGACTATTTCTCGGTCATCGCGCTGACCAAGCTGGTGTTGCCGTCCATGCTGGCGCGCAAGTCGGGCCATCTGGTGGCCACCTCCAGCGTCTCGGGCAAATACGGCGTGCGCATGCGTACCGCCTACTGCGCCTCCAAACACGCGCTGCACGGCTTCTTCGACGCGCTAAGGATCGAATTGCATCCCCACATCCAGGTCTCGATGCTGGTCTATGGCGGCGTGCAAACGCGTGTGTCCTACAACGCGCTCACCGGCGACGGCGGGGTTTGGGGCAAGCTGGACAACATTGTCAGCACCGGCACGCCGGTGGATGAATGCGCGCGGTTGACCATCGATGGCCTCGCCGCCAAGCGTCATGAGATCGTGGTGGCGGAAGGGGATTCGCTTCTCTATCTCTATTTGAAGCGCTTTTTCCCCGCCAACCTGTTTAAGCGCCAGACCAAGCCGCGCAAGAAAAGGCCCGCTTAAACAATCCTTTAGGGGCTCCGGGGCGGCCGGTACGAAAAACCGCCCGCGTGGATTTCAAACCGGCGTTTTTTAGGCAACCGCTCCCTTCCGTCCTGCGTTTTCTGTCTGACTCGCCAGGCCGCCTCAAACGCGGCCGGAACCGGAAGGCGGCGCCTGGGGACGCACCGCTGGAAAGACACGTTCGAGACGGCGTTAAACGCCGCGCCGCGTGTGTCTTGAACTGTGGGGTTAGGACTGAAGACGATGCCGCAACTGAAGTATCTGGCGTATCTCGCCATCATCTGTGCCGTTCTTTTGGATCTTTACAGCGCAAAGCCTGAAACCAGCGCCATGATGCGCCTCGGACTCGATGCGATTGCCTTGCTGTTCGGCGTCGCCGGACTGAGCGGGTTGGCCCTCGGCAACACCCGCGCTCGGCGGTCGTAAACTTTCAAAGGGCGGATTTTTATACTCTCTTTATGCGAGCCTTACGCGTAAAGCCCGCACGCGCCACAACCTTGCCGGCTTTATAGAGACAAATAACACATAATTATCAATGTATTAGCTCGAATTCCCGCGCGCCGGCCGGGGCCATTTCTGCGCGTGCCGCAAAGACCCCGCACGCTCTACGCACATATTTTCTTTATGCGCCGTGACGGTTTTCCACATCGAGACTTTACGCTGGGTTGGGCGACGCTGTTCTCACCAAACGAGGCAACGGGAGAACAAGATGAGCGCCTTCCAAAACGAAATTCAGACGCTGCTGCCGGATCTCACCCGGTTCGCCCGCGTGCTGACGCGTAACGAAGACGACGCCTACGATCTCGTACAGGACTGTGTGGAGCGCGCCCTGCGCAAGCAGGAACTGTTCCAGCCGGGCACCAGCCTGAAGTCCTGGACGTTCACGCTGATGCGCAACATCTTCATCAGCCAGCGCCGCCGTGTGGCCCTCGACAAGCGCTACGTCGCGTCCGTGAAGGATGACGGTCTTCATGTTCAGCGCGCTAGTCAGGTCAACAACGTGTTTTTGAAAGAGACGGTGCGCGCCATGGGCGGCCTGTCCCTCGGCGAACGCCAGGCCATCGTCGCCCTCGGCATCCATGAAGGCTCGCAGCACGATCTCGCGCGCCTCACCCGCGAGCCCGTGGGCACCGTCAAATCGCGCCTCTGCCGCGGTCGCGCTCACCTGCGCACGCTGCTCGGCATGGACGCCGGCGCCATGGTGGCGGCTTAAAGTTTACGAGTCATCGGAATCCGCTGGTTAGGCGTCTCCCATCCCCCCAACAGCCGCCAGTGGAAACTCAGCCCCGCAGCAATGAAATTGCTGCGGGGTTTTTTATTGCGGATGTTTATGTGGTCTGGAGACGGTAGCCGACACCGGGCTCGGTGATCAGCCA
>JAIEMI010000224.1 GCA_019752235.1 Rhodospirillaceae bacterium | reverse complement strand
ACGCGACCGTATGCTGCGCGGCGTCGATATCCTCGCCAACGCCGTGAAAGTCACGCTGGGCCCCAAAGGCCGTAACGTCGTGATCGAAAAGTCGTTCGGCGCTCCGCGCATCACCAAGGACGGCGTCACCGTCGCCAAGGAAATCGAACTGAAAGATAAGTTCGAGAACATGGGCGCGCAGATGGTGAAGGAAGTCGCCAACAAGACCAACGACCTGGCCGGCGACGGCACCACCACCGCCACCGTTCTCGCGCAAGCGATCGTCCGTGAAGGCTGCAAATCGGTTGCCGCCGGCATGAACCCGATGGACCTGAAGCGCGGCATCGACAAGGCCGTGGAAGCGGTCACCGCCGAGCTCGTGAAAATGAGCAAGAAGGTCAAGACCAACGAAGAAATCGCCCAAGTTGGCACCATTTCGGCCAACGGCGAACGCGAAATCGGCGACATCATTGCCAAAGCCATGGATAAGGTCGGCAAAGAAGGCGTCATCACGGTTGAAGAAGCCAAGGGCCTCGACACCGAACTCGACGTCGTCGAAGGCATGCAGTTCGATCGCGGCTACCTGTCGCCGTACTTCATCACCAACGCGGAAAAGATGACGGTCGAACTCCAGAACCCGTACATCCTGATCCACGAAAAGAAGCTCTCGGACCTGCAGCCCCTGCTGCCGATCCTGGAAGCGGTCGTGCAGTCCAGCCGTCCGCTGCTGATCATCGCGGAAGACATCGAAGGCCAGGCGCTCGCCACCCTCGTCGTCAACAAGCTGCGCGGCGGCCTCAAGGTCGCGGCCGTGAAGGCCCCGGGCTTCGGCGATCGCCGCAAAGCCATGCTGGAAGACATCGCCGCCCTGACGGCCGGTGAAGTCATCTCCGAAGATCTGGGCATCAAGCTGGAAACCGTCACCCTGCAGATGCTGGGCACGGCGAAAGTCGTCACGATCGATAAGGACAACACCACCATCATCGACGGCGCCGGCAAAAAGGCCGACATCAACGCGCGTTGCGAACAGATCCGCGCGCAGGTTGAAGAAACCTCGTCCGACTACGACAAGGAAAAACTGCAAGAACGTCTGGCCAAGCTGGCCGGCGGCGTTGCGGTGATCAAGGTCGGCGGCGCGACCGAAGTCGAAGTGAAAGAAAAGAAGGACCGCGTTGACGACGCCCTCCACGCCACCCGCGCCGCGGTGGAAGAAGGCATCGTGCCGGGCGGCGGCGTCGCCCTGCTGCGCGCCTCCAAGGCCCTCGCGAAGTTGGAATCCTCCAACGACGATCAGAAGGTCGGCATTGAAATCGTGCGCCGCGCCCTGCACGTGCCGCTCCGCCAGATCGCCGAAAACGCCGGTGAAGACGGCGCCGTGATCGCGGGCAAAGTGTCCGAGAACAGCTCTGTCACCTACGGCTTCGACGCGCAGTCGGGCAAGTATGTCGACATGGTGAAGGCCGGCATCATCGACCCGACCAAGGTTGTGCGTGTGGCTCTGCAGGACGCGGCTTCGGTCGCCGGCCTGCTGATCACCACCGAAGCCATGATCGGTGAACTGCCGAAGAAAGACGACATGCCGTCAATGCCCCCGGGCGGCGGCGGTATGGGCGGCATGGATTTCTAAACAAATCCAACCGGCCACCCGAAACGAAGAGGGCTGCACCGAAAGGTGCAGCCCTTTTTTGTTGGGTGATATGGTGGTGTGATAGCTCTTCGTTTCTTTAAGCCGTATCGTTTTCACTGACCGGTTCAGAATGCCGCGTATACCACAAGAGATTTTGAAAAATGTTGTTTATCTTTATCCCTCGCGTGACGCGGCGGAGAAAGGCGAGCGTTTTGGTGGAACGGGATTTCTCGTTGGTATTGCTTCGACGGCCAGCCCCCACCTTACTTTTTTATATGCGGTCACTAACTATCACGTCGCTATTAGCAATGGATGCTCGGTCGTTAGGGTAAATCGGAAAGATGGTCAGCCCGATATATTTGAATTTGGCCCTGAAGATTGGCACTTCGACGCGCAAGCTGGGCATGACGTCGCTGTCGTGCAGATACCTCTGCGTACAAATCACGATTTTTTGGTCTTACCTCACGACGGCTGCCTTTCGCGGGAACTTCGGGATAGTCAGGGAATAGCGCCAGGCGACGACATTTTTATTGTAGGTCGATTTATCGACCATGATGGAGAGACGACAAACCGGCCAGCTATAAGGTTCGGTCATATCAGCATCAATCAAGCACCAATTCCAACAGCGGCATTTCGCAAGCCGGTTGCGACGTATTGCCTAGATACCAATAGCCGAACGGGTTACTCAGGTTCGCCAGTGTGGGTTTATCGGACGCCTTTCACCGATTTGCAAACGATGGTTGACCCGTCAACACATGGAAAAATGTATCTGTCGGGCAGGCCAATGCTTTATTTGCTCGGAATTCATACCGGGCAGTTTTCAGAGACGTGGGAAATGTTAAGTGATGCTGAAACAGCAGAAGTTGAGAAATTAATTAAGGTCACAAAAACACAGATTAGAGGCTTGAGCGGCATGACCTTGTGTACTCCCGCATGGGCAATCCTTGATCTACTCAATTCGCCCAAGTTGAAGAATGCCCGTGACTTAGTAAATGGCATGCTTGAAAATCTCGGCGCCGGGGGCGTACCTGTTGCGGTGATGGATAAGTTGAACAAAGCTTTGGGATTTGACCTCTTGAAAGGGCAATAAACGTTACTCGTGCTATACCCTACGTGAAATCCTAGATCTCTGACTTGTCGGTGAGAGACTTGGGCTTCTGGAGCGCAAAGATAATTATGTCCATAAAGCCGTCGTCCTCTTTCATGAAAGTCCTGGTGCTGCTGGCGGTGTTCTCGCTGGCACCGGGCACGCTTTACTTTCTGTACGCGCGCAACGGCGGGCCGGCGTCGCAGAAGGAAATGAAGTTCCAGAAGAACATGCGCTACGCTCTCATGGCGGGGGTGGATGCTGTGGACCTGGCGCCGCTCACGGAATTCCCCTGGGTGAAGGTCTGCGCCTTCGGCAGCGGCCTCTCGCGGGATGAGGTGATGGCCGTACTGGGCTTCGATTACCAGAACTTTCAGGAACTGCACTGGCTGCATTTGGCCGACTACTGGTCGCTGGTGTTTATCGACAGCGAACGCGAAGCCAGCTGGGGCATGGCGCGCCCCGTGACGCCGATCCGCATTCCGCGGAAAGACCTGGCCGAGCTTAAATTGCCGGACGGCGCCAAGGGTCAATGCATCACGCGCGATGGGCGCATTGAACTGACGCGCCGCACGGTGCCGGTGGGCGAAAGCCCCGTTGTGGTTCAACTCGTGGACGCCAAGGCGGACTAACGCCGGGCAGGTTACGCAGACGTGATCCGCGTTCTAAAATCTTTCTCTATGCGGCGTCGCGTCGGGCTGCTCTGATTGGGCCTTGGATTTAGGGGAGAGAGAACCATGATTGAAGTCCATCATCTGAATAATTCCCGTTCCCAGCGCGTACTGTGGCTGCTGGAAGAGCTGCAAATCCCCTACAAAATTATTTTTCACCAGCGCGACGCCAAAACCATGCTGGCGCCGGACACGCTGCTGCAGGTTCACCCGCTGGGCAAGTCGCCGGTGATTGTTGATGGCGATCTGGTGTTGCCGGAATCCGGCGCGATTGTCGAATTCATCACCGAGCGCTACGGCAAGGGCCGCCTGATGCCCAAGCGGGAGAGCGCGGACTATGCGCGCTATCTCTACTGGCTGCATTACTCCGAAGGCTCGATCATGTTCCCGGTGATCTTGACCTACTACGCGGTGCGCTTCGGCGCCGCCATGGACCCGGTGCGCGAGCGTGCCCAAGGCCAGCGCAAGCTGCACTTTGATTTTGTCGAGAGCGAACTGGCGAAGTCGCAATATCTCGTCGGCAACGCATTCTCCGCCGCCGATGTGGAAATGAGCTTCCCGCTGGAAATGGCGGGGCAGGATGCGGTGGGATCCTATCCCAACATCAGCAACTATCTCGCGCGCATCCAGGCGCGCCCGGCCTACAAGGCCGCGCTGGAGAAGGGCGGGGTTTACGATATGGGCGTCATCACCAACCGGCGGGGATAGCTTACTTCAGAAACGCATTGATCTCGGCGACGGCGTCCTTGAGGCCAAGCCGCAGATAGGGCACGTCCGGCGGAAACGCGCCTTTGAGCCGTGAGGGCATCATCGGGTCCAGCAGCACGAACACGCCGCGGTCGGTATCGCGGCGGATCAGGCGGCCGAAAGCCTGCTTCAACCTTAAACGCGTCACCGCGTCGTCGTAGCCGCGTTTGCCGAAGGCCGTGCGGCGCGCCTTGTGCAAAATGTCCGGGCGCGGCCAGGGCACGCGGTCGAACACCACCAGACGCAGCGAGCGGCCCGGCACGTCAACGCCTTCGCGCACGGCGTCGGTGCCCAGCAGGCAGGCGTCTTCCTCGGCGCGGAAAATGTCGACCAGGGTCGAGATGTCCATGGCGTCCACATGCTGGGCGTAGAGCGGCAGCCCGGCTTCGTCGAGCGCGCCGGAGATTTTGCGATGAACTTCGCGCAGGCGCGCGATGGCGGTGAAGAGGCCCAGCGCGCCGCCCCCGGAGGCGAGAAATAATTCGCGGTACGCCGCCGCGACCTGGGACAGGTCGTCCTTACGGACATCGGTGATGACGATGACCTTGGTGTTCTCGATGTAATTGAACGGCGAGACCAGCGCCGTGCGCACGACGGGCGGTGCGAGATGCAGCGCACCCACACGCTGTTCGGCGTTGCTCCAATCGGCGGCTTCATCCTCTTCGCCGTTGAGCAGGGTCGCGGAGGTGACGGCCATGCCGTGGGTGTGATCGGCCAGCGCGCGGGCGAAGGGCAGGGTCGGGTCCACCCAATGGCGGTGCAGGCCGACATCGACGTCCTGGCCGTCCATGCGCTCGATGCTGAACCAGTCGACGAATTCCGCGGGCGTCGCCGCGCCGAGGGCGCCCAGCATGGAGCGCCATGCGGCCGCGGGAATCGCGCCGCGCCGTTCCAGCGTGCGGATCAGGGCTTCGATACGGACGCGGCTGGCCGTGTCCAGCTCCGAAGCTTCGGTGTCGAGCTTGCGCTGAAAGCCGGACATGAGGCGGCGCAGCGGCTGCTCCAAACGCGCGAGGGCCGTGTCGAGATCTTTGGCAGCATCGGCAAGACCCTCGATGAGCGGTGCGGTGTCGGCTTCCAACGAATACGGTGAACTGCTGTCGACGCGCGCCAGCACCTGTTTACGCACAAGCCCCAGAAATATTTCCGTGGGGCCGTGGGGAACACCGTCCTTCACGCGGTTGCGCCAGCCTTGCCCCGGCAAGGCGCGGGCCCCCGTCAAGGTTTCGTCCAGCGCGATCACCAAGCCGCCATCGTTCGATGCGCCGCTGTTGTTTCCGGCGGCGATCAAATCCTCGGCGCGGCGTTTAAGGCCGCGGGCGCGGGTGCGGACGGCGTTGCCTTCGGCGCCCAGCAGCCAGCGCCGCAGGTCGGCGGCTTCCATGCCGGAGAGCTGCGCCGAGAAGGCGGAATCCGCCGCCTCGAAAATGTGGTGGCCTTCGTCGAAGACATAGCGCGTCGGGCGCACGGTATCGTCCAAGCCGCCGAGGGCGGCCTGGGCCATCACCAAGGCGTGATTGGCGACGACGATGTTGGCGTGACGCGCGCGCCGGACGGTGCGTTCGATGAAGCACTTCTGATAATGCGGGCAAGCGGCATAGATGCATTCGCCGCGCCGGTCGGCCATGCCCAGTGTCTTTTCGCGCCCGATGATTTCCGGCAGCCAGCCCGGCAGATCGCCGCCGACCATGTCGCCGTTGCGCGTCGCGCCCGCCCAGCGCGCCAGCAGTCCCAGCGCGGTTGCATCGCCGGGCTGGGTTTGCAGGCGGTTGACGGCGTCTTCGTAGTTCAGGATGCAAAGGTAGTTCTCGCGCCCCTTGCGAATGACGACCTTACGCTTCTTCTCGTCCGGATCGGGATAGAGCCGGTCCAGTTCCTGATCCAACTGGCGTTGCAGATTGCGGGTGAAGGTGGACAGCCACACCGCGCCGTCGTTGCGTTCGGCCCACAGGCTTGCGGGCGCGACATAGCCCAGCGTTTTGCCCGTGCCGGTGCCGGCTTCCGCCAAAACGAGCAGCGGTTGCTCGGGCGCGGGACGCGGCTGAAAGGCCGCCGTCACCGCGCGCGTGTAGGCGCGTTGCGCGGGCCGCGCTTCGGCGCCGGGGCCCAATAATCGTTCGAGACGTTCTTCGCTGTCGTCGGGCGGAATCGGATAACTGCCGGGCGGCGGCGGCGGCGGACGTTCCTCCCACTCGGGCAGGCGCATCCACACGCGCAACCCGGCGGCGGGACCATAACCTGTCGCGGCATGCGGATCGCCGCCGAGGGCCGCGAGGACGGACGCACCCCAGGGCCAGCCGCCGCGCGCCATGGCGCTGGCGATTTCCGCGAGCGGTTTGACTTCGATATCGTGATAGCGCGTGAGTTCGCCGAGCAGTGTCTTCACCACGTCGCGCAAGGCCAGCGGGCGGTCTTCCAAGGTCGCGGGATGCGGCAGCCCGAGCGCTTCGGTGAGGCCCGCCACCGTGGGCAGGCAGAATGCCGCGGGGCGGACAAAGGCGAACAGTTCCAGCACGTCAAATGCGGCCAGGTGCTCGACCTTGAGCCGCGCCGCGACGGCGGGACGATGGCACACGATAGGCCGCGCCGCTGCCATGCGCCGGCCCAGCTTCGCCGCCGGCTGCACGCTGATTTCCCCGCCGGACTCCAAAACCGCCGCCGTCGTCCAATCGGCCACCACCACGGGCACGTCCGGAATCAGGACGCGGCGCGCCGCGGGGCTATGCAAGGGAGGGCGGTCTGTCATGGAACCCGGTGACCTGTAGCGGCAGATCACAGGCGAGGCAAGCCGACTTCTTATTTACGCAACCGGGGCGTCCGCGGTGATGGCTTCCACCACGATGGCTTCGTGGGGGCTCAGGCACGCCAGGCCGTTGACGGTCTCTCCGCCGCGTCCGCCGAGGGATGAGATCATGACGCGGGTTTCG
>JAIEMI010000041.1 GCA_019752235.1 Rhodospirillaceae bacterium | reverse complement strand
GCGAAGCCTGGATGGTCCACCGGCTTGGTAATGCCGATCCAGCCATAAATACCACGTCCGTGCGCACGCGCGCTTCACATCAGCGCGCTGCCTCGTTCCCAACTATCAAGCTTCGTCTCCAAGAAGCAGTCGCCTCCGGCGGTTGCCCGGAAACGAACCTCCCCACGCAGGAAAATCCACCGCTGCCCGCTGGAGTCAGAGGGTGGCCCGCACGCCATGACGGGTTTGGAAGCTGAGAGAGAGTCTCCCAGCGGCCCGTCGTGGAGCATGCCCAATGAAAAAGAGGTTTTCGGCGCCCGCACGCGCCGACGTTTACACGCGGATCACCGCGGAAATCATCGCTGCCATCGAAGCCGGCCCTGGAACCTGGCGTCTGCCCTGGCATCACGACGGATCCAGCACAGCGAGACCCACCAACGTTGCATCATCGCGCCGATATCGTGGCATCAACCGCTTGGCGCTGTGGGTCGCCGCTATGACTACAGGATATACCAGCGGAATCTGGGGCACCTACCGATCGTGGAAAACCGTAGGCGCACAGGTTCGCAAAGGCGAACGAGCGACCACCGTCGTTTACTGGCAGCCGAGAACCGGCCGCGGCGGAGAAGACGCCGGCGAAGGCGAAGACAGCCGGCGTTCAGGTTTCTTCGCGAGAGCCTTCGCGGTCTTCAACATCCGCCAAGTCGATGGTTACGTTCTTCCGACGCAAACAGTGTCGCCTTTACCAGATACTGATCGCATCCCCGCAGCCGAAGCGTTCATTGCCAACCTCGGGATCAAGACCGTATTCGGCGGATCCGACGCCTATTACATGCCGCCCACAGATACAGTTCATATGCCGGACTTCGCAGCGTTTCGGGATGCGGCGTCATTCTATGGCACCTGGGTTCATGAGAATGGGCACGCCAGTGGCCACAAACGGCGACTAGATCGCGACCTCAGTGGCCGCTTCGGCTCGGCCTCCTACGCCGCCGAAGAATGCTGCGTCGAGATTCTAAGCGGCCTGATCCTGGCGGATCTTGGCATCGCCCACCACCCGCGCCCGGATCACGCCGCGTACATCGCCTCCTGGCTGAAGGTCCTCAAGGACGATCCGCGCGCCATCTTCACGGCCGCAAGCAAGGCCCAACAGGCCGCCGACTGGATGCACGCACAGCAGCCGCAAAGCTCGAAAGAGGAGGCGGCGTGATGGCATCAATGGAGGCGACCGAGCAGCCGACGCGGATCGCGGACACCTCGAACTCATCACCAAAGAGTGTGAAGGAGTTTGTGGAGGATGACGGCCACATTTCGGCAATCAGCGGCCGTCGCGCAGGAAGAGGAAGAGGGAGGAGGGGGGGGCGCGACGGGTTTGGAGGTCGAGAGAAAGTCTCTGGCCGCCCGTCCTGGAGATCCCACTATGGCCAAAGCCAATCCCAAAGTTATCCTCAGCAAGTCCCTTGATATCCCCTTCAAAAAACTTGTGCTGTCGCAGTCCAATGTCAGGCGTATCGTCGACGGCGTGTCGATCGAGCAACTCGCGGAGGACATCGCGCATCGCACCCTGTTGCAAGGGCTGACGGTTCGCGCGGTTTGCGACGACGACGGCAAAGAGACCGGCATATATGAAGTCCCGGCCGGTGGTCGGCGGTTCCGTGCTCTGGAATTGCTGGTCAAGCAGAAGCGCATGAGCAAAACACAGCCGGTGCCTTGCATCCTCCGCGAAGGCGGTCTCGCCGAGGAAGACTCGCTCGCCGAGAATGCACAGCGCGCCGATCTCCATCCGCTCGATCAGTTTCGCGCTTTCCAGACCTTGCGCGATAAGGGGTTAGGCGAGGAGGAAATCGCCGCACGTTTCTTCGTCACGCCGGTCGTTGTCAAACAGCGGCTCAAGCTCGCCGCGGTTTCCCCGAAACTCCTCGATCTTTATGCGGAAGACCAGATGACGCTCGAGCAGCTTATGGCTTTCACCGTGTCGAGCGATCATGAGCGACAGGAGCAGGTATGGGACGCTGTTTGCCATACCTACAATAATGAGCCCTACCATATCCGCCGGCAGCTCACTGAAAGCACTATTCGCGCGTCGGATAAGCGCGTGCGTTTCGTGGGGGTGAAAGCCTACGAGGAAGCCGGAGGCGGCGTCTTACGCGACCTTTTCGATGAGGACGACGGGGGATGGCTGCAGGACCCGGCCCTCCTGGACAAGTTGGTCATCGAAAAGCTGACCGGCGGGGCGGAGAAAATTCGCAGCGAGGGCTGGAAGTGGATCAAGGCCGCCGTCGAGTTCCCGTATGGCCATACGCGCTCCCTGCGGTCCATTGACGGCGAACAGGCGCCGCTCACGGATGCGGAGTCTGCCCAATACGACGCCTTACGCGCGGAATTTGATCGCATCGAGGCTGAATACGCCGAGGCTGAAGAACTCCCCGATCACATCGATCAGCGCCTTGGCGAGCTTGAGACCGCCATCGAAGGCATCGATAACCGTCCGGCCATTTACGATCCGGCCGAGGTGGCGCGCGCCGGCGTCTTTATCAGCATCGACACTGACGGTTCACTGTCCATCGACCGAGGCTACGTACGCTCCGAAGATGACGTTGCCGTAGGTGGTGAATCCGATGGTCCTGGGGACGGGGAGCGTCAGGCCGGCGACGATCCTGCGGACCATGGCCGGATCACCGTCGGTGACGATGACGCCGACGACGGACAGGCGGCTGCGGAAGAGGAGGAGGGGCCACGGCCGCTGTCAGACCGCCTGGTGACCGAATTGACGGCTCACCGGACGGTGGCCTTGCGCGACGCCGTTGCCAACGACCCCGATGTCGCCTTCATCGCCGTCCTGCACGCCCTGTGCCTTAAGACGTTCTACCACCAAGGCAGCGACAGCTGCCTCGAGATCGAGCTCAAGAGCACCAGTTTCTCGATCCAGGCGCCCGGATTGAAGGATACTGCGGCGGCTAAGGCCATCGACGCGCGGCACCAGAACTGGGAAAAGCAACTTCCTGAACAGCCTGCCGATCTCTGGGCGGCGCTCTTAGCCTTTGATCGCGACAGCCATGCGGCCTTGTTCGCCCATTGCGCCGCGTCCGCGATTAATGCGGTCCATGAGCCGTGGAAGCGAAACGCGAATCGTATGGCGCATGCCGACGATCTCGCGCAGGCGGTGGCACTCGACATGGCGTTGTCCTGGAAGCCCACCGTCGACAATTATCTCGGCCGCGTCACGAAAACGCGCATCCTCGATGCCGTGCGCGAGGCCCGGGGGGACGCGGCGGCGCAGCTCCTCGACCATCTGAAGAAGCCGGAGATGGCGAAGGAAGCCGAACGCCTCCTGGCCGACGCGGCTTGGCTGCCGGAACCGTTGCGCATCACCGTGCGCACGGACGATTCAGACGGCACGCCCGCCGACGCACCGGCGCTTCCCGCCTTCCTCGGCGACGAATCCGCGACAGAGGCCGCTCCGGCAGCCGTCGCCGCGGAGTGACGTGAGACACGCGGGGCGGCATCGCGCCGCTCCGCACTCCCGCGACTATCCGTGAGCCCGGCCGATGGTCGGGCTTTTTGCCGTTTAAGGAGCCCCCATCATGGCAACGACCACGATCAAGACGGTGCGTACAAGGAGCGTCCTCCACACCCGTCGCTTGAAACCGGCAGAGTTTCTCCCACGCAGCATCCATACGAGATTGCTCGCGCATGGGAAGGCCGGGCATGCGTGCGATCACATACCCGCAGTCAAATTCTTCGATCCCGGGGGTGAGTCGACCTGGCTCCTCACGGAGATCAGACCCGACGATCCCGATATCGCCTATGGACTGATTCACGATTCACGCATTGAGAAGGGGCCTACGCTCGGATACGTCAGCCTCGCCTATCTTAAGGCCGGGCATGGCCGTCTCGCAAATCCGATCGAACGCGATACGTACTTTGCACCCCGTCACGCACTCTCGGTCTACTTCACGGCGGCGCGTCTGATCGGTCACGTCAGCGAGGATATCGAACTTCTCTATCTCGTCGCGGTTGGCCTGGGCGCCATGCCACAGAAAACGTCGCCGGCGCACACCGCTGCGAAACGGCGCTAGGCAGCGCAGACGCCTCTTCATTCCTTCCATTCTCACACGCCCGGCAATCCCGCCGGGCGTTTTGCACATCTGGAGTATGCCATCATGTCCGAACATACCGACCAACCATCCACTCCCAATCCTCCCGTGATCGACACCAGCGATTGGATCGAAAAAGACAAAGCCTTTGCCACTCTGTCCGAGAGTATTCGACCGGCCAATAAACAGGTGGTTTTCCACGCGCTCGCCGCCGCGGGCATAATCTGTGTGGTTGTGACCTTTGACGGCTCTGGCGACAGCGGGCAGATCGAAGACATTGAAGTTCAAGCGGCCGACGGATCTTCGATTCTCCCCGAAACATCGGTCGAGATTGCGCAGGTTCAATGGGGCTCTTCCGAGATACGCCGGACGATGCAATCCCTTCGCGACGCCATCGAAACGTTGGCCTATGACTTCCTCGCGGAAACCCATTGTGGCTGGGAAAACAACGCAGGTGCCTTCGGCGAATTCACCTTCGACGTCGAAACCCATGCGATCACGCTCGACTACAATGAGCGTTTTGAGGACTCCGAACACACGCAGCATGTGTTTTAGGAGGCGTCATGGGACATTGTTATCATCATGCGCTCTCGTCTGTGAAAAAATGGGGTGGCGTGGCCGAGGACTATCTCGCCTTGCATCAATGGTTTGATGAATCAAGGGCGATCACGGCCGACTTTCGCCATCGGGCCCTGCGGCATCATGCCGAAGGGATCTTCATGCTCGAGCGGTTTTTCGGCGCGACCATTACTCTCTCGACCAAACGCGTCGTGCCTGTTCGGCTGATCGGAGAACAGCACGTCCGCGAGGATCTCGGCTTCATTCCGAGTTTCGCCGATTGGGTGCGGTGTATCCGCCCCACACCATGGATGGGACGCGCGCAGCCCATTCACCGCGACGTCGATCCGTTCGCCATCTCTCCCACAGCAGAAGGAGGGAAGCCATGTACGGCACTTATCTCCGCCTGAATGTCACGATTCATGCAGGCTGGCGCGACGTGCTCAAGGCCGCCGCGAAGAAACTGACGCGCAAAGCACGCCGCGGGCCGCAGCATCGCTACGCGCGACAGCAGTTCTATCGGCAAATGCTCCAATACCACCGCAACGCCCAAGACCTCGCGCGACGATGGCGCCTCTGACGCGCGTTGCTCCTTCCCATTCCCAACCCGGCCATCGTGCCGGGTTTTGCATTTCTAGGAGGCCCGTATGGCTGACTACTACACCCCGACTGTTGTTCAGCCGTCCATCCCGGACGGCGATATGACGCCCTTGGAACGGTTGCTGCTGACCCATGTCTTCGACGCCGAGCCGGACGACGGTGCCACGTACTTTTTCACAGACCAAGGTGCGTCCGACATGTTGTGTTTCGGTCGCGCCGAGCTGGAAGCCGCCCTTGAAGCCTCCCGTTATGCCGATCCAAGCACCGCGAATACGTACGTGAGCGAACAGCTCGCAGCGCTCGATGCCGAAGATGAAGACATCGAGATCGACCTCTCCGGTACCTCCTGGGAGTTCTTCCTCCAAGATATTGTCCGCAGGTCTTCCACTGTCCGCCACATCGAGGTGGTCTCGTCCTTCACCTGCTCGAGGATGCGCCCCGACGGCTTCGGCGGCATGGCGGTCCTGATCACTGCCGACGCCGTTAAAGGTAAAAGCACCCAGGATATCCTCAACGATCTGCACGACGAGGCGGACAACGGTCCGCTCCTGGCCGCCCCGGGATTCGGCGTACACGTCCTTCTCAGGTTACCCGAAGCCGATGTCCGCAAGGAAATTCCGCGCGTCCTCGAAGTCAGCGCATCGCTCACGAAGATAGAGGCGGCTGCGGTTACGGACGCCGATATCCGCGCAGCCTGCCTCGCCACCGTCGAGCGTGCCGATCTCGCCGAAGAACGCGGATCGGCCATCTTCAAGGCTGCGGTGCGCGCCATTCATGAAGCCGAGCGCCGCATGGGCGCGTCGGCCTGAATCTCATCACCACTTTCCAGCACCTGTCTCGAAAGGATCACGCCATGGGTTGGCTTTTCATGACCTCTCTCAGTGGCCATTCAGGCCCACGTCAGTACCTCGACGCCCAGTTCACCTACGAATGCGAGGAACGCACCTCGCGCGTCCTGCGCTCGGCTTTGGTCGGCTTTCATGTTTACTATGCCGCCGTCGAGCAGATACGAGCAGCGGACGCCAAACGGGAAGTATGGGCCGTCGTATGCCTCGTTAAATATAACCCGCGTGATCGCGAGGGTTATGTCTTCGGCTATAAGGACATGGACGAGTCCGTAGGACCGTTTCATTGCGATTGCCCACAAGCGATTCTCGATCTTCTCACGCCGACTGATCGTCCTCATGCGGTGGACTGGCGGGCCCGCTGCCGCGCCGCGCTCGCGGCCCGGCGCATCACGCGTGAAAAGCCGACACCCCGGCCCGGGCAGACCATCGTTTTTGATGATCCGATTTCTTTTTCGGATGGCGCCACCCACGCCCGTTTGGACGTGATCGCGCACCCGTCGCGGCCGCGCACGTTGCTCTTCCGGGCCGCGGATACGGGGCAGCTCTACCGCATCCGCAATTACAAGGCCCGCGCCTATCAGATTTTCGATCCACCGGCGGCATCGGCTTGAAGGCCCACAGCTGGAGAGGACGAGGGCGGGTCCTACCGGGTGATCGGATGGGAGCGAAAGAGAGACGCGCCCGTCCGGTTTTCCCCCAAACCGGCTTATGGAGTTTCCCATGTCCCAAGCATCCCCGCGCGCCGATTTCGATTTCTGTCAGTCCGTGTCCTACGATCCGGAGACCAAGCGCCTGTTCCATGGATACAGCCGCCGGCAACTCAAGCGCCTTGCCAGTGCCCTCGGACTTTCGCCGACGACCTACGACCTTCGCTCCAATTATGGAGGCATGGCGGTGTCCGGCGAGGTCACGCTGCACGGCGATCAACTGTACGTCCAAGCCTGTCAACCCGCGACCGGCCACGATACGGGACTTATGTTCCGCAGC
>JAIEMI010000127.1 GCA_019752235.1 Rhodospirillaceae bacterium | reverse complement strand
GGCCGCGATGTTCGGCTTGTCGCTGGTCTCGAACCGGCGAATGGCTTTGTGCACCGCGCCGGCGAACTGCCAGTAGTGATCCAGTGCATAGCGGCTATTCAGGCCGGGGATGTCGCCGCCGGCCATGAAGGCTTTTTCGCCCCCGCCGGTGACAATGATGACGCGGACTTGTTTGTCGGCTTCGAGCTTGTCCATAGCCGCTTCAATGGCGGCCAGCATCGGCAGGTCGATGGCGTGCAGAACCTTCGGGCGGTTGAAGGTCATGATGCCGACGTGTCCCTTCACTTCTGTCAGTACAAGTTGCTCTTCGCTCATGGTGGCTCTCCCGGGTGTTGTCGATATTAGGCGAGGACGCGGCGGACCGCGGCTTTAATGCGTTCAGGATTGGGCACGAATTCGTCTTCCAGCGAAGGCGCATAAGGCGGCGGCATGAAGGGCGCCGCCACACGCACCGGCGGCGCATCAAATTCATCGAAGCCGATGTCGACCATGTGCGCGACGATTTCGGCGCCCACGCCGAAAGCTTCCACGGCCTCATGGCAGATCACAAGGCGATGGGTCTTGCTGATCGAAGTCAGGATCGCGGCCTCGTCCCAAGGCTGGATGGAGCGCAGGTCGATGACTTCCACCTCGATGCCTTCTTGAGCCAGTTCCTCGGCGGCCTTCAGGACGCGGAACAGCATGGCACCGTAGGTCACCAGCGTCACATCCTTGCCGGCGCGCACGACATTGGCTTTACCGATCTCGACAATCGCGGGTTTATCGGCGAGTTCGCCCTTCTTGGCATAAAGCGACTTGTTCTCGACATAGATGACGGGATCGGGGTCGTTGATGGCCGCGCGCAGCAGGCCATAGGCGTCGGGCAACGTGGCGGGGCAGACGACCTTCAGCCCCGGCACATGCGCGACCCAGGCCTCTAAACATTGTGAGTGCTGCGGACCCGCGCCGACACCGCCGCCGTGCGGGGTGCACACGACCATCGGCACCGAAAATTGGCCGCCGAACATGAAGCGGGCTTTCGCGGCCTGGTTCACTAGCGCGTCCATGGCCAGGGTCAGGAAGTCCATGAACATGATTTCGACGACGGGCTTCAAGCCGCCCATGGCCGCACCCACGGCGGCGCCGGCAATGGCGGCTTCGGAAATCGGCGTGTCGCGGATACGGTCCGGGCCGAATTTCTCCAAAAGGCCGCGCGTGACGCCGAAGGGACCGCCAGGGCCGGCGACGTCTTCACCGAACACAATAACATTCGGGTCTTCCGTCAATGCGTCGGCGAGGGCGCGGTTGATCGCGTGCGCAAAACGAAGCTCGGCCATGGTCAGTGTCTCGCGGTCGGTGTGTAGACGTCGCCGAAGGCTTCGGCGAACTTGGGCAGGGGTTCGTTGCGGCCGGCGGTGATGGCTTTTTCGACGCGCGCGGCGACGTCGGTTTTCACCTTCTCGATCTCCGCCGCGGATACCTGCATGTCCGCCAGATCCTTCTCGATCTTGTGCATCGGATCGTCCTTGGTGGCGGCGGCGATATCGGCGGGGTCGCGGTATTTCTGCTGATCGCCTTCGAAGTGACCGCGCACGCGCTGGGTTTTGCATTCGATGAACTGCGGGCCTTCACCGGCACGGGCGGCGGCAACGTGTTTGCGCGTGGCATTGTAGACCGCCATGACGTCGTTACCGTCGATCAACGACGCGGGAATACGGAAGGCATGGGCAAGGTCGCCGAGTTTGGCGACGAATTCCCTGGCCGTGGGCGAGAATTCGGCCCAGCCGTTGTTTTCGCATACCATCACCAGGGGGAGCTTCCACAGCGCCGCGAGATTAAAGGTCTCGTGCATGGCGCCTTCGGCCAGAGCGCCGTCGCCGAAGAACACCACAGCGACCGCACCGGTCTTCTTCACTTGATGGGCGAGCGCGCTGCCGAGCGCGATGGGCAGCCCTGCGCCGACGATACCGTTGGCGCCCAGCATGCCGATTTTGGCGTCGGCCACATGCATGGAGCCGCCGCGGCCGCGGCAATAACCGCCGTCCTTGCCCATGATCTCCATGACAAAGCGGTCGAGGTCGAGGCCCTTGGCAATCGCATGACCATGGCCGCGATGATTGGACGCAACTGTGTCGATGGGTTCCAGGGCGGCGGTGACGCCCGCGGGCACGGCTTCCTGGCCAACGGAGAGATGGATGAAGCCCGGCACTTCGCCGTCGGCGAACAGCGTGCCGAGTCTCAGTTCCGCCTGACGGATAGTCTGCATGACCGTATACAGCGCGATGGCGTCGTCGCGGCCCAGGTTCGAATCCTTAGCCGACGCGGTGGCTTGCGGCATGGCGTGGCGCCTCCCCTTCGTGCGGTAAAACCGCCCCTATATCCAATTACTTAGCATGCCCATCCGGGGCTGAAAATCGGCCCGGACAACGGCTTACCCGAAAACCCTGGCTTTCACCGTCCGGGCAGCCGATTCTGCGCCGCGGCGGGCGACTCCAATTTTATGACTGACCGGTTTATAATTATACCCATTGGAATAAAATTGCGCAAACGGGGAGGTTGGGCTGTTTGGATCCTCCGCGGAGGGCCCATATGAGAAAGCCCCCAACCTTGACAGCATCCCGCATTGTCCGCTTCCCTGCTTTGTAACAATTCCGCCTGCTTCCAGGCCCAGCTTCAGGACCGTTATGGCCAAGACCGAGAAAAAAGCACTAAGAAGCGGAGACGATTCGCTGTGGGATGAAGTCGCCGCGCTGAAGCGCGAGCGCATCCTGAAGGAAGCCGCGTCGCTGTTCTCGGAACGCGGCTATCACGGCACCACCATCGATGCGATTGCCGACCGTTTCAGCGCCACCAAGCCTTTCGTGTATTACCACTTCAGTTCCAAGATCGATCTGCTGACGGAAATCTGCGAGCGCGGCACGCGCGAGACGCTGGAAGCCGCCGAACGCGCCATGGCGTTGTCGCGTAGTCCGAAAGACCGCCTCGACCAGTTCGTGCGCGAGTTCACGGCGGTGACGCTGGAGAACCAGCAGTACGTGACGATTTATTTCCGCGAGGAAATCAACCTGCCCAAGACGCAGGCCGACCGCATAAATAAAATGCGCAAGGAAATCGACCGCAAGCTCACCAAGCTTTTGGAAGAGGGCATGAAAAGCGGCGACTTCAAGGTGCAGGACGCACAGATGGCCTGCCTGGTGATCGCCGGCATGGTCAGTTACGCCTTTGCCTGGTACCGCAAGGACGGCCGCCTGCAGACCTCGGAAATCTGCGACCAGATGAGCGGCCTTGTGCTCAATATGGTGTCGGCTTAAGACTCGCGCTTCTTGGCTTTGAGTTCGTTTCGGGAGGATGACGTGCAGACGATTTCCCAGGGTTTGCGTGTAAAGGCGACGCAGCAGATCGGTCCCATCTCACCGGGCTCGCAGGGCACCGTCATCGGGCCTTACCCTATCCGCCGCTGGCGCGCCTTTCTCGCCCACGTCGATCACTATCTGATCGCCTGGGATCGCGGCATGGCCGTGGCGGCATTGCCGGAAGAAATCGCGCCGCTCACAACCGAGCACTAATGGAAGTCGCGGCTCTTCACCCGTAGCGGCGCGGCGTCGTCGGGCGGGCGCATATGTCCCGTGCCCGAGAGCATGCGTGGTGTGGCGTTTTCCAAATCCTCATCGCCGATGCGCCGCAGCCACGGTGTTAGATCATAAAGCTCGCGCACCACCACATGGATCACATCGCCCTCGCGCTGCAGTTTGCCGACACAGCCCATGAAGCGGCTGGTCATGACAATGGCGCGGTGCTCTTCAAAGAACCGCGGCCATACCACCAGATTGCCCTGGCTGGTCTCGTCTTCCAGCGTCACAAAGACCACGCCTTTGGATGAACCTGGGCGTTGACGCACCAGCACAAGTCCCGCCACACGCACCACCGTGCCGTCCCTGAGACTTTTGTCCTTGAGAATGCTTAAGGGTTGCCAACCTTTGGCGGCAAGATCGGGCCGCAGGAATTTCAGCGGATGATCACGCAGCGAGAGCGAGATGGCCGCGTAGTCCTGCAGCACGTTTTCGCCGGCGTTGAGCGGGGCCAGTGTTACAGCAGGCTCGGCGACATCCGGTGTCCACGCCGCGATGCGTTGATCCGCGGCGGCGAATAGCGGCAAAGGTTTGCGCAAGGATTTTACGCTCCATAAGGCCTGCCGGCGGTCGAGGCCGGCTGAACCGCAGGTGTCTGCTTCCGCCAGCACCTCTAGATAGCTCACGTCCAGGCCTGTCCGCCGCCAAACCTCCTCAAGGCCGCTATAGGGCGCATGCCGTGCGATGACGAGTTTCGCGGCGGCCTCCTCGCTCATGCCTTTCACTTGCTTGAAGCCCAGCCGCACGGCGAAAAGCCCGCGCGCCTTCGCTTCGCCCTCCATCGTGCAGTCCCAGCGGCTGTGATTGATGTCGACCGGCAGCACCTCGACGCCATGTTCGCGCGCGTCGCGTACCAGCTGCGCCGGCGCGTAGAAGCCCAGAGGCTGGGCATTGAGGATGGCGCACAGGAACACATCGGGGTGCAGGCATTTCACCCACGACGAGGCGTAGACCAGAATAGCAAAGGACGCCGCGTGGCTTTCGGGAAAGCCGTAGGTGCCGAAACCTTCGATCTGGCTGAAGCAGCGTTCGGCGAAATCCAAGGGATAATCATTTTTCACCATCCCGGTGATGAAACGCTCGCGGAATTCCGAAACCTTGCCGTCGTTGCGGAAGGTCGCCATGGCGCGGCGCAACTGATCGGCCTCGCTGGGCGTGAATCCCGCGCCGATAATGGCGATCTTCATGGCGTGTTCCTGGAAGATGGGAATGCCCAGGGTTTTCTTCAGGGCTTCTTCCAGTTCGGGTTTGGGAAAGGAAACTTTCTCGATGCCGGCGCGTCGTTTCAAGTAAGGATGCACCATGTTGCCCTGGATGGGGCCCGGGCGGACGATAGCGACCTGAATGACAAGGTCGTAGTACTCGCGCGGTTTCAGGCGCGGCAACATGCTCATCTGCGCGCGGCTTTCGACTTGGAACACGCCGACGCTGTCGGCCTTGCACAGCATGTCATAGACGCGGGCATCGTCAGGAGGGATGGCGGCGACGCTGGTGGGCAGGTCTTTCTTATGCTCCTTGAATAAATCGAAGGCGCGCCGCAGGCAGCCCAGCATGCCGAGGCCAAGCACATCGACCTTCATCATTTTCAGAATCTCGATGTCGTCCTTGTCCCAGGAGACGACGGTGCGGTCCTCCATGGCGGCCTTTTCGATGGGCACAAGGTTGTCGAGCCGCTCATGGCTGATGATAAAACCGCCGGGGTGCTGCGACAGGTGACGCGGGAATCCCATGATCTTCTTGGACAGCGCCAGGGTCAGGCGCAAACGCCAGTCGGCGGGATCAAGACCCAGGCTGCGCGCGCGTTCGCCGCGCACGCCGTCGTTGGACCAGCCCCAGACGGAGCCGGCCAGCGTGGCGGTCACGTCTTCCGACAAGCCTAAGGCTTTGCCCACTTCGCGCACGGCGCGGCGCGTGCGGTAGTGGATGACGGTGGCTGTGAGCGCGGCGTTGTCGCGGCCGTAGGTATTGTAGATCCACTGGATGACTTCCTCGCGGCGTTCGTGTTCGAAGTCGACGTCGATGTCGGGCGGCTCGTTGCGTTCGGCGCTGATGAAGCGGGCGAACAGGCCCTCGGAGTGAACAGGGTCAAGTTCGGTGATCCACAGGCAATAACACACCGAGGAATTGGCGGCGCTGCCGCGCCCCTGGCAGAGAATGTCCCTGGAGCGCGCGAAATCGACAATGCGCCACACCGTCAGGAAGTAGGGCGCGTATTTGAGCTCGCCGATGAGCTTGAGTTCATCGAGCACTTGCGTGCGGACTTTGTCGGGAACGCCTTGGGGATAACGTTTTGCTGCGCCTTCCCAGGTTTTTTGTTCCAGGGCTTGTTGTGCGGTGAGGCCCGGAATCAGTTTCTCGTCGGGATATTGATACTGCAGGTCACGAAAGCAGAAGGTGGATCGTTCGGCAATCTCCATCGTGCGTTCCACGGCTTCGCGATGATGGGGAAATAGGCGCGCCATCTCATCGGCCGGCTTCAGGAAACGGTCCGCGGATAACTCGCGTTCATAGCCCAGGCCGTCGATGGTTTTGCCCAGGCGAATGCAGGTCATCACGTCGTGAAGGATGCGCCGTTCAGGCAGATGATAGAGAACGTCATTGGTGGCGACGGTCGGCATGCGCAAATCCCGCGCCATGTCCGCAAGAAATCGCAGACGCGCGTTCTCGTTGGGGCGGAAACGGCGTGTGAGCGCGAGATAGGTTTGCTTGCGGAAATCCGCCTGTAGTTTTTCGATAAAGCCGCGGTAAGCCGGGGTGACGTCGTCGCCCAAGGTGATGAACACTTGGCCTTCGCCGAATTCGGCGATGTCTTCATAGGTGAGCAGGCATTGGCCTTTTTTGATATCCGTATGCCGTTTGCCGCGCGTGAGCATGCGCGTCAGGCGGCTGTAGGCGAAGCGGTCTTGCGGATAACACAGCAGACTATTGCCGCCGGCGAGGTCTAAGCGGCAGCCGATGATCAGGCGGATGTCGCCGCCTTGCTTTTGGACTTGTTCCACGGCGTCCAGCGCCTTGGGAATCCCGGCCAGACTGTTGCGGTCGGTGATGGCGATCGTATTCAAGCCCAATATCGCGGCTTGCTCCGCTAACTCGCACGGATGGGATCCGCCGCGCAGGAAGGAATAGTTGGTGGTGATTTGAAGTTCGGCGTAGCGCATCATGCGAACACTCCATGCACATACCACTGCGCGTCATGACCCGGCTTGGTGACGCGGTAGAGCCAATAGCGTTCGCCGCGTTCGTTCTCGACGCGGAAATAATCGCGGGTTTCACCGACCTCGCCGGGCGCGCGCCACCATTCGCCGAAGACGCGCTCGGGTCCGTCGGCGGCGCGCACGCTGTGCGTCTCTTCGCGCCAGCGGAACTTGGCGGGCGGGTAATCGGGCAAGAGCGCGATGACGTGGATGGGCTCGGGCCGCGTGAACAGGCGCGGCGGGCGCGGCCAGGAGAAGGGCCATGCTGTGCTGGATGTGCTCATAGGATCGCACGGCACGGCGGCGCGTTCCGGAATGTCGCTG
>JAIEMI010000079.1 GCA_019752235.1 Rhodospirillaceae bacterium | reverse complement strand
GTCGCACCGCAGACTAATATCCGTTGTTTCATCGCTGCAGATCTCGCGCGTGGTCAGGCAGATAAATCGGATCCGTAAAGGTGTTGTAACGCCTGGCCAGATCGGCATGGTTCGCCTGGTACCACTTGATCGTGTCGGCGATTCCCTCTTCCAGAGATATCTGAGGCGTTATCCCCAGCGCAGTGGCGCGTGCGGTGTCGAGAATGCGCCGGGTATCCCCCATTGGTTTGCTTGTATCCCATCGCAATTCCAGCGGCTCGGGTGCAAACCGAGCGATGATCTCGGCGACTTCACGTATGGTAAACCCGATCCCGCTGCCGAGATTGACGGGCTCACTGAAGCCTTTTTCGAGGATGGTCATCATCCCTCGGGCCACGTCGCGCGCGTGTATGAAATCGCGTACCGGCGTACCGTCGCCCCATACCGTCAGCGGCCGTTCACCATCGATGACCCTTCGAATCAGCGAGGGGATGACCATGGCGTTATCGAGGTCGAAATTATCATAAGGCCCGTAGACGTTGGCCGGGCGTACAATCGAAATCTTATCCCAACCATACTCGATGCGGTAAGCTTCGGCCTGAAGCTCGCCCATGCGCTTCGCCCATCCGGCGAACCGATCGTGCGGCGAAGGAAAGGTCGACCATACGGTGTCCTCGTGGAAGACATTCGCGGGTGCATAGACGCCCACAGAACTGGTGAAAAGGTAGCGTTCCACATTCATGCGGCGCGCGGCTTCCATCAGGTTTAGGGAAAAAGTAATGGTCGGCACAAAAAAACTCGCCGGTCGTTGCGCCGTCATGGCCGGCGAGCCTTTTACCCCAGTGAGATTGAAGACGATCTCCATGTCGCGGCAGACATCGAGGCATGCGGAAAAATCGCGCAAGTCGGTTTGACGAAACTCGACACCTTGTGGCGCCCGCGACGGATCGTCGAGTGATGCGATGCGCACGCGTGCGCCTGCCGCCAATAGCATTTCAACCAGAGGCCGTCCTATCAGCCCCGTACCTCCGGCAACCAAAACGTCCTTGTTCTGGTAAAATGACATTATGCCAATCCGCGACCGTTTAGAAAATTCCCAATTTTCTCAGCAACGTACGAGCGCGCCTGAGAGTCAATCGCCTGATGATTGCCGAACGAAAAAGCACATTTCATCGTCTGTGTCGCATGCCTTAGGTCGCCGACCGTTCTATGCGGGTACATTTGTAGGCCCGGCTGTAAAGCGACGTTTCCACAAATGATAGGCCGGGTTTCTATATGAGCATCGTTAAGATGGCGCATCAGTTCGTTGACCGTAAATGGCGCGCCAGCCTTAACATGTATCGGAAAGCCGAACCAAGAATGCCGACCTTTCGGGGTCTCCTGTTGAAAAGAGAGATACGCGCCGTAGCGGTCGAGTGTCCGCCGAAACCAGTTTGCATTGTCGCGCCGTACATCGACGAAACCGGCCAACTTTGGCAACTGAACTGTACCCATCGCGCCGGAAAGTTCAGTCGCTCTGAGATTGTAGCCCAAGTTGACAAACAAAAACCGTTCGTCAATGCCTGGAGATGCGTCAATCCAAGGTTTCGGGTCATCGACCTCGCGAATCCACCCATGCGCTCTTAAAATGCGCATGAGCTCCGACAATTCAAACTCGTCCGTCGTGCATATGCCGCCTTCAAGCGTGGTAATGTGGTGCGAATAATAGAAACTGAAGGTAGCAACGCGCCCAAATCGGCCGACAGGCTTGCCGTCGTAGAAAGCGCCCAGTGCTTCACAACAGTCCTCAATAAGCTGCAGGTTGTTGCGGTGGCAGATATCGATAATGGCATCCATATCGCAGGGGTTGCCATAAACGGGCACGATCATGACGGCGCGCGTTCTTGGGCCTATGGCCCGCTCTATTTGTTCGGGATCAATGTTCAAAGTGCTCGGGTCAATGTCAACGATGACGGGCACCAGCCCGCATTGAATCAAGGGCCATATAGTTGTCGACCATGAGAGGGCTGGTACAATCACTTCGTCGCCCGGCATAAGGCGGTCTTGCGCACGTGGATTTGTAAGAGCGGAGATGGCCAAAAGATTGGCGGACGAACCGGAGTTGTTCATAACGCCGTGGTTCCATCCGAACGTCGCCGCGAATTGCTGTTCGAACGCCTTGACCTTCGGACCCATCGTAACGCGCGTGGTTAGAAGGCAATCCAGCGCCGCCATGATCTCTTCGGTCGAGAAAGTTGGTTCGTGCAGCCGCACCATCGGCGCCTCGGGGCGAAAAGAAAAATCGTGAAGAGCAGTGCAATAAGCCCGCACGGCCTGCGTTATGGCGTTTTTGAGCGCGATTTCATCTGTCATGGGGAAGGTGCCATGGGCGAACTGGTTAAACGGGCGATAATTCGGACGCGATACGCAGAAGAGTCTCTACATGCTGACCGGCGCCCTCATTTTCCGCCCATTTCTCTGCCCCGGTATATGCGGCGGTTGCGCAGGCATCAAAGTTATCAAGCGCGTGGAGGGTAGCTTCCAGAATTGATGGAGCCGTGAACTGCGTGAAGGTTGCCGCAATGCTACCATACTGTCTCGTTTGTGCGGCAAGAACCGTATCCGCCGGTACTATCGCGGGAATGCCGTTTGCAATGCATTCGGCGACAACACCTGATTTAGAGGCGCGGTAGAAAGTCGGGTCATAGGGGCAGAGCGCCAAGTCGACTGAATCAAGTAAGGCTTTATAACCGGTATCATCCAGCGCTTTTTCATTCAGGATGATGCGCGGATCGACTGCCGCCATGCGGCGCATAAGGTGTTGAACCTCGGGAAGAGTCCTCGGTTCGCTGTTATGGACCAGTAGACGAATATCATTTCGTGCCTGAAGCAACTGGGCAAATACCTCAGGCATCAGGCGATATCCTTTGGTTTCGGTTTGCTGACCCAATACCGCAATTGTAATGGGCTTTTGTCCGGCGCGGTTGCGCAAAGCTCCGCGCGCTGTGAACGGCATGGACGCTAGCCCGACCTTCCTCTTCAACAGTTCCGCGTAAACGCGGGCAAATGAGGCGTGGGATGTCATGAACCGAATCTTCTGGAGGCTGTGTGAATTTATAAATAGGCCAGCATAGCGATAGAAAGCCGCGCGCGCGTCTTGGCGTGGGTCCACGCTGCTCCAAACCTCGGTTTTGTTTTCGATCCGTAGATTCATGCCCGGGTGAAATATTAAGTCCGCGACGGCCATGGGCCGATCACGCTCTTGGGTCGCAGCCATCCATTGCGCCAGGCCAAACAGATGCGCCGGATGGCTCGACGCCAGGTACAGAATATCGTTGTCGCCAATATTTGGGATACGGCCGAAATCGGCACAGGAAAGATCGGCGGCACGAAAGAAAGATGTCAGCCAACCGCATATCGGATCTCCGTCGGTCACGAAATAGGGCGAGGCGCTGAAGAAAGGCTCCGCGCCACATTCGGCTCGTATGTCGTTGGCGATATTGCTGGCCCCTAATACGGTCGTCTGAATGCCGCGCGCGCGAAATTGGGCGGTAAGGTTATGACAGACAGATATATGGTGGCCTGCCCGAACAGCTAACCCGGGATCAGCGTAAATTATGCGCATTTAGATGCTCGTTCCGCACATTGACCACTCACAAATACCTGCAGCGGGATATCCAACTTCATCATTAAAAGGCCGCCGGCTGTTGAGCTACGTGCATTAGGGCATCGACGTACTTGCCGGGCCCCTCCTGCGCCGCCCATTTTTGTGCACCAGCAAACGCCATCTCGGCATGCACTTCGAAATTGTTAAGTACGCGCTGTGCAGCATCGAGGATTGAAGCCGGCGCAAAGTCGTCAAATGTGGTTCCAACGTGTCCATACTCCGCGACCTTGGCCGCGAGGACGGTGCCGGCTGGTACAATCAACGGAATGCCGTTGGAAAGGCATTCTGCCACCAGCCCGGACAAGGCCCCGACATAGAATCTCGGATCGTAAGGGCAAATGATAATGTCGCAGGCATCGAGCAGCGCTTGATATTCGTCTGCGTCCAGAGCTTGCTCATTGAGCGTGAGCCGTGAATCGTTGCTCGCCATTTCACGCAAGGCGCGCTGTGCCTCCGGCATGAACTCGCTGCTGCTGTTGTGCGCCAGAATGCGGATATCCCGCCGTGTATTGAGCAGGTGCGCAAAAACCTCCGGCATAAAGTGATAGCCCTTAACAGGTGTTTGATAACCGAGCACTCCGAGCGTGAGCGGACCGTTTCTTGTGCGCTTGAAGGGGGTTTCGTGCGCGGCGAAGGGCAGTGTCGGGAGAGGTTTTACATCCCGTAACAGCAGCTCTTTATAATGCGTGAGGCTTTCGAGATTTGAAGTGACTAAATGAAGTCGTGGTAGGCGCAACGGCCGCAAAAGTGATCCTACGAAGCGGTAAAGTACAGCGCGGGGATCCTCACGCGGGTCGCGGGTCGTCCACACCTCTCTGCCGTCCTCTATTTGCTTGTTCAGACCGGGTGGAAAAATCAAATCCATGAGGAGGGTAGGTTGACGCGCGGGTGGTATCGATGCCATCCATTGCGCCATTCCGAATAAATATGACGGCTGTACCGCCGTAAAATAAACAATGTCGTCCGGTTGGATATCAGAAATGGCGGCGAATTCTGCGCATGCGGTGTTTGCCACCAAAAAAAACGCGTTGATCCACCCGCAGAAGGGATCGCCATCGCTTGTGAAGTATGGCGGGTAACGAAAAAACGGAATCGCCGCGAATTCGTCGCGAATAGCGTCTTCCACGTCCGACGCCGCCAGCACGGTCGTTTTTATGCCCCGCAAGTGCATATGAGTAGTAAGATTCCGGCATGTAGTCGCGTGATGCCCGGCAAGACCGGCCAATCCAGGGTCAGCATAGAATAACCGCATACAACTATACCTTCCGCTAACGATGGCCGCGTTTTCTCATACTTAAACGCCGGAGTGTCTTTGTGCCCTGCGCCATCGTCGTTCTACGAAACCTGCTGTTTACCGATCGGATATGCCACTATGATTACGCAAAACAAGCCGCCGGCGGTCGGAGTGTAAATCAAAATAGTGGTGAGCAGAGGGGGATTTTAGCGGTGTTGAGGGATAAAATTCCCGGCGCGCGCATCGTCTTGCAGGACGTGAGTTGCGCTGTCCGCCGCGCGAAATTCAGTTCGGAAATTTGACCGACCATGGTCGGTACGACCAACCCAGTCGGCGCTTATGTCGTTAGGTGCTACCATGAGCAATAACCCTATGACGTCGGTTGGTCGCGATGCCGGCCGCGGCGGTTCGATCGCAGAATTTAGGTCACGCGGATTCTCCATCTTTGAAGATGTGCTATCAGCCCAGGAGTGCGGGCGTCTTGTTGAGGCGGGCCATGCGTTGGTAGAGGCCGGTCATGGCTCCTTTATGCCCATCATGCAACCGCATCGGAAAGATTCTTTGTTTATGGCGACGCTAGCGCACGAAAAGCTGCTGGATATTGTCGAGAAGCTGGTCGGAGGAGATCCTGCAGGCTTGCAAACCGAGTTTTTCTTCTGCAAACCGGGAATCCCCGGCTTTGCTGAGCATCAGGACAATTTCTATGTGCGCGGCGAGCCCGATCGTTTTGTGTCGGCGTGGATTGCTTTGGTCGATATCTCGCCCGATATGGGCGGGTTATTCGTCTACCCAGAGAGTCATCGCCTCAATATTTTGCCGGTGCGCGATACCGGTCTGGAGCCGGTAGGGGGGCAGGATCTGAATGCCTACGCGCGCGCCGTTGTAATGCCGGGCGACTTTAAAGGACAGCCTGAAAGCCTCGAAGTACGGGCAGGATCGGCAGTATTTCTGCACGGCAATCTCGTGCACGGGTCTCATCGTAACGTCTCAGAGAAATTCCGATATGCGCTGTTATGCACATATATTCGTGCGGGCTCGTCTTTTAACCCGGGGAATATTGCTAAGCGGACTGAAATACCGTTAAAGCGGCCGATATAAAATCGGCGACATACTTCTATTCCATTGAGCCGTCTTGACTGAGGATGTCCGGGTATTTTGGATTTGTCCACGTTTCATGCGGCTCGATGGACATGTTTGCACGGAACTCCTCGCGGGGAAGATACGGATACATGTCCTCGATTGGCGTCGCCCATCCAAAAATGCGCGGCTCATAGGTGTGATACTCGTGCATGTTCACGTCGCAGATCACCGCGCCATTCGCGCGTAATGTTTCATCTATCCCTGCATCCATACCGGCGTTGTCCGCGATTTTTGTGGTCTCAATGTTGTAAGCGCGCGCGATTGCCAGAAAGTCCGGCGGATTATATCCGATTGGACCGCAGGCTTCCTTGCGGCCCTGAAAATTGGTTTCCTGAAAAGCCTTGGTGATCCCATAAATATGGTTGTTCAGAATGAACGTCTTGATATTGAGACCATAGTTAACCACGGTCTGCAGTTCTTGAATGTTCATATTCATGCCGCCATCGCCAATAAGGCAGATAATTTGCCGCCGCGGCTCAGCCATAGCGGCGCCAATGGCGCCAGCAAAAGCGAAACCCATGGGGGCGTTGCCGTAATTCGCCAAACAGCGTTGGCCGTGGCGCGTTTTGAGGGCGTGGCTGATCACCGCGCTTAAGCCGCCGATATCGCAGACGATCACGGCATCGGCAGCGAGTTTTTCAGAAAGGCGTCTGATAAAGGCGTAGGGATGTGTATAGGCCTTGCCTTCGTAGACATATCCGCGCGGCCCCATGAACTCCGGCTTTACGGGATCGTATTTTTCCCGCCAGGCGATGACTCGGTGCATCCACGCCTGCGTATTGGACAACGGCCTGGTCCGTTTTGCCGCGCGTGCTAGCAGATGTTCGCAAAATAGCTTTGCATCGCAGAGCATATTCACGTCGAAAGGCACTTGCTGCAATTTCGGTTGCAATAGCGCCTTATCGACATCAACGATATATTTTCGTGCGCCGCGCGCGAACGTCTTGATGTTGCCGCCGGTAATGCGGCCGGAAACGCGCGACCCGATGGACAGCAATAGATCGGAATTTTGAATACCGAAGTTTCGTCCCGGCCCGCCATAGGTTCCAACGCGACCGCCATAGTAGGCGAAGTCTGACGTGATGACGTCGAGCGCGTTCCAGTATTGAGTGCAGAATGGGATGCCT
>JAIEMI010000158.1 GCA_019752235.1 Rhodospirillaceae bacterium | reverse complement strand
CCCACATCTTATTACTTCTAGGTTTTAAGGAAATCTCATGTAGTAGGTATTCGTGTAAAAAAATTAAAAATCATGACATTTCTATAAAAAATTAGCAAAATTATGTTTTTCGAACATATATAAAAATAATGTCTTTTACAGCTTTTAGGCACAGCCACCGCGGGGAGGACGCATGACGACCAACTGGACCCCGCGCTACGCCACGCGGATCGCCGGCATGGTGCCCTCTGATATTCGGGAACTCGCCAAGGCCATGCGCCAGCCGGATGTGATTTCCTTCGGCGGCGGCATACCCGAACCGACGCTTTTCCCTCACGACGTGGTGGCGGAAAGCTTCCAGCGGGTTTTGAGCGATCCCCAAACCGCACGCATTGCCCTGCAGTATTCCGAGAGCGGCGGCTACATGCCGCTACGCGAATATCTGGCGGGCTACATGGGCTCGCGGGGGGTGCCCTGCGCACCTGAGAACATCCTGATCACCAGCGGATCGCAGCAGGGCCTGGATTTCGTGGGCCGGCTGTTCCTATCGCCCGGCGACACGGTGCTGGTGGAGATGCCCACCTATATCGGTGCGCTCCGCGCTTTCGACGCGTGCGAGGCCAAGTACGACGGCCTGCCCAGTGCCGACTATCTCAGGCCTGCAAAAGCCAAGTTCGGTTATCTGATGCCCGACTTCCAGAACCCGCGCGGCACCTGCATGACCTTGGCCGAGCGCGAGGATATGCTGGATCGCGCCGCCGCCCTCGACTTGCCGCTGCTGGAAGACAGCGCCTACGAGAGCCTGCGGTATGAAGGCATGGCCTTGCCACCGTTGATCGCCCTGGAAGCCAAGCGCGCCGGCGGCATCGACAAGGGCCGCGTGCTGTACACGGGCACCTTCTCCAAAACCATCGTGCCGTCCTTGCGCGTCGGCTGGCTGGTGGCGCCTGTGGACGTCATCGCCAAGCTGATCCTGATCAAGCAGGCGGCGGACCTGCACACCAGCACGCTCAATCAGATGGTGATGATGGACTTGGCCCAGCGCATGCTGAACGAGGAGCATCTGACACGCGTCAGGACGCTGTACAAACGACGCCGCGACGTGACGCTGGCCGCGCTGGAAAAACACATGCCCAAGGGCGTCACGTGGACCAGGCCCGAGGGCGGCCTTTATATTTGGGTGACGCTACCCGAAGGCGTGGACGGCACAACTTTCGCCGCCCGGGCGCTGAAGGAAAACCGCGTCGCCTCCGTGTCGGGTAAATCGTGTTTCGCCGTGAAGACGGTGCCCAACACCATCCGTCTCAGCTTCTCGTTGATCCCGGAGGATAAGGCCGACGAAGGTATTCGCCGCCTCGCCGACATGCTGAAAAAGATTTAAGGAGCGCTTCCATGTTCGCACCGAGTCCGCCCGCGCAACGTAATGCCGCCGTCTTCGTTATCAGCATCACGCCCTTCGACAGGGCCGGAAAGCTGGATGAAGCCGGCTTCCGCGCGCACCTCAGGCGCATGGCCGAGGCCGGCATTGGCGTGTATGTCGGCGGGGGCGGTAGCGGTGAAGGCTACACACTTTCAGACGCCGAAATGAAACGCGTCGTCGAGATCGCGGTGTCGGAACTGAAAGGCAAAGTGCCGGTGCGCGCCATGGGCAAGGAACCGCGCACGGCCAAGGAAATGATCGACTTCGCGCTGATGGCCAAGGACGCCGGGGCCGACGCCATCCAGATTTATTCCCTGGATGTCGGGCACGGCCACGCGCCAACGCCGGAAGAAATCGACGGCTACTTTAGTGAAGTTCTGACCGCCGTGAAGCACCCCGTGGTGATCTCGACCCACCAGTCCGTGGGCTACCGAATCTCTGCCGACGTCATCAGCAATCTGGTGAAACGCTACGACCACGTCATCGGTGTCAACTGCAGCCACCAGGATTTGGGCTACCTGGCCGCCATCATCGACGGGGCGCACGGCAAGCCGGTGCTGGTGGGTGGCCCCATGCAGGGCCCCGTGAATCTCGCCCTGGGGGGACACGGTTATCTTTGCTCGGAAGGCAATCTCGCGCCGAAGCTGTGTGTGTCGGCGATCCAGCATTACAAGTGCGGCGATCTCGCCGCCGCCATGGACGCGTTTGGGAAGATTGTGCGCCTGTCGCAGACGCTGTACGGCGCGGGCGGTATCCGTATGACCAAGGCCGTGCTGGGCAGCATGGGCCTACCCGGCGGCTATCCGCGCAAACCGCGTCTGCCCGTGGCCGAAGACAAGCTGGCGCAGGTCTTAATAGTCGTGCGCAGTCTCGCGATCCCGGAACTGCCGAGCTAACTCGCCGTCTTTATGATTGTCGCCCGGGTGCGGAAGAAGAAGTAACCGGAGACGATGTTGAGCCCGGCGACCACAGCCATGGAAATGGCCAGCGCCTCGCCGATGCCGAAACTGCCTAGCGCGTCGGTACTAATACCGACCAGTGTCGGGCCAAGGCCCAAGCCGGCGATCTGAAAGCCGGTGATCAACAACGCGTTGGCCGAAGCCCGGTTTTCCGACGTCGTCAGGTTCTGCAGCACGAAGTAAGTCGGCGCATAGTAGAGCGACGACAGGAAGAAGGCCGGGACGAAGATCCATAGGCCACCGATTTCCGGCCACACGAGACCAATGGCATAGAGCGGCACCGTCGCCACGACGGAAATGCCCGACACCTTCAAGCACGTCTTGAGTTTGGTCTCGACTTTGAAGAAGTCGATAATAAAGCCCATGCTCAGTGTACCGGCGACCGCCGCCATGGAGAACACGGGGCCCATCCAAAGACCGACGTCCTTCATCTCCATGTTATAATGGTCATGCAGGAAGGTGGGCATGGACTGCTGCACAGCGAATGCGGCGACCGAATGCGCCATGGCCGCCAGCACGAGGAAGGTAAAGCCCGGCACTTTCAGCAGGGCCTTCAATGTGCGCCCGGCCACGATCATTTCGGCGACGGCCCAGCGCAGGAAAGAGTGCTGAGGCAGCGCCGTCAGGCCACGTGAAACCTCGTCTACGATCTTTTTCTCTTCGGCGCGCTTGTCCGTGCTGGCGGACTCGGCCTGCTGGCGGAACAGGTAAGGCCACACGAACCACACCACAAAGGCCAGCGCGATGCCCGCGCCGCCGAGAACATGGAAGCCCCCGCGCCAGCCGATGACGTTGGCCAACGACCCCGAGGCGTAGAAACCCAGCACCTGCCCGGCGCTGGTGCCAAGGATGAAAATGGCCAGCGCGCGGCCCAGGTGCTTGGGCGAAAACATCAGCGCCAGCGCGGCGTGAACGGCGGGCGTAAAACCGGCTTCACCCGCGCCCACCACCATGCGCGCGCCGAAAATCTGGCCGAAGCTGGTCGCAAACCCCGTGATAAAGGTTGCGAAGCTCCAGACGAACAGCGATCCGGCGATGACGTGGCGGCTGCCGATGCGGTCGGTGACCCGCGCGATAGGAATAGCGACGAAGCTCAAGACGAGGATGAACGCCAGACCAAGAACGAGGCCCTGCTGCGTGGCGGAAAGCGTCAGATCATCCCGGATCACCGGCATGAACAACGACATGACGTTGCGGTCAAGAACGTAGAGGAAGTTCCCCACCGCCAACACAAGCAACAAAGCTATCGGCCTCGCCATCACTCCCCCTCTTGAACCGGCCCAACTTCAACAGGCAACACCGGCTCACAGTGATTTAACTATAACAACACAACATCTCCCGCGCGCGGGAGTGTATCTCACTTTCCTCAGAGCGCCGCGATAATCTCCTCCGGCGCCAAAAAAAGACGGTCATGCCGGTCGATGAGCGCGAGATTTTGCGCGGCCTTCGGCAGCTCCCAATCAAAAAAGTAGCGGCACGCAAGTTTTTTCCCGGCATAGAACGCATCGGACGCTGCGGCGCCCTTCGCGTGGATGGCCAAAATCTGCTGGAGCCAAATCCAAGCCACAACCGTGTGCCCGAAGGCTTCGAGATACGGCGAAGCCTGCGCCGCGATCAGTTCGGCGTCACCCGTGGCGGACAGGCCATCGGTTACGCTCAAGACTTCGTTCAGAGTTTTTTCCAATGCCGTGCCATACGTGGCGATACTTTTGTCACCGGAGGCCTTCGCCGCACCGCAGGTGTTGTTGATTCGCGTGGTCAGCAGTTTCAGACGCGCACCGTCATCCAGCTTCACTTTGCGCGCCAGGAGATCGAGCGCTTGGATGCCGTTGGTGCCTTCATGAATCGGATTGAGGCGGTTGTCGCGGTAAATCTGTTCCACCTGGAAATCGCGGGTGTAGCCGTAGCCGCCGTGAATCTGGATGGCCATGTCGTTGGCCGCGAGCCCCCATTGCGAGGGCCAAGCCTTGGCGATAGGCGTCAGAATATCGAGCAAGAGCTGCGCATCCTTGCGCGCCGCGGGCGTCTCGGCGGTCTTTTCCTCGTCCACAAGGCGCGCGCAAAAGAGACACAGCGCCAGTGCGCCTTCGGCGTAGCTCTTCTGCGCCAGCAGCATGCGCTTCACGTCGGGATGGTGAATAATCGAGACCTGCCCGCCGCCCTTGGCCGCGGCCGTGCGGCCTTGCGCCCGCTCCTGCGCATAGGCGAGCGCATGGAGAAAACCGGTATAGCCCAGCGCCGCGCCACCCAAGCCGACGCCGATACGCGCCTCATTCATCATGTGGAACATGATGGGAAGACCCTGCCCCGGTTCGCCCACGATCGTCCCGACCGCACCCGGCTTGCCGCCCGGCTGATGCTTGCCCTCACCGAAGTTGAGCAAGGTATTGGTGGTGCCGCGATAACCCATCTTGTGATTGAGGCCCGCCAGCACGACGTCGTTGCGCGCGCCCAGGCTGCCGTCGGCGTTGACCAGAACCTTCGGCACAACAAATAGCGAGATGCCCTTCACACCCGGCGGCGCGCCTTTGATCTTGGCCAGCACCAGATGCACGATGTTCTCGGCAAGGTCGTGCTCGCCGCCGGAAATCCACATCTTGTTGCCGAACAGGCGATAAGTGCCGTCGCCCTGGTCCTCGGCGCGCGTGGTAATGTCGCCCAGCGACGAACCGGCCTGCGGCTCGGAGAGGCACATGGTGCCGAAGAAGCGTCCCGTCATCATGGGACGCACGTATGTCTCGACCAGCGCGGCGCTGCCGTGCGACTGCAGCAGGTTCGCGTTGCCGATCGTGAGGAACGGATAAGCCGCCGTGGCGATATTGGCGGCGGTGAACCAGGCGAAGCACGCCTTCTCCACCACACACGGCAATTGCATGCCCCCGAGCGCTTCATCCTGACCCGCCGCCATCAACCCGGCGTCGTTGAACACTTTCAGCGCGGCTCCGATCTCGGGAATGATGTGCACGCGCTCGCCGTCAAAATGCGGTTCATTAAGGTCGGATTTTCGGGCGTGGGGCGCGAAATGGTCGGTGGCGATCTGCTGCGCGAGATCGAGCACGGCATCGAAGGTCTCGCGGCTGTGTTCGGCGAACCGCGGACGCGCCGTCAGGTCTTCGACGTTCAGCCAGTCATACAGGAGGAACGAGATGTCGCGCGGATTGAGAATTTTGGAATCCATACGCGATCAGACCCCATCAACCCGCGATAAGCTTCCAGCCCATCTCGGCCACAGGCCGCGCCATCTTGCCGCGGTCCATGGCTTTGGTGCTGGAGGCCGAACCATCCAACGCGCGCTTCATGATGCCCTGGAAGATGCCCGCCAGGCGGAACATGTTGAACGCCATGTAGAAGTTCCAGTTTTCGATGCCGGCGCGGCCCGTGCGTTTACAATAAGCGGCGACGTATTCATCCATCGAGGGAATTCCCAGCGACTTGATGTCCACGCCCTTCAGGCCGGGAAACATCTCCGGCGGAATGTACCAGCTCAGGCAATGGTACGAAAAATCGCCTAGCGGATGGCCCAGCGTCGACAACTCCCAATCCAGCACCGCGAGCACCCTCGGCTCCGTGGGATGGAAGATCATGTTGTCGAGGCGGAAGTCGCCATGGACAATAGAGCTTTCATCGCCCGCCGGAATGTTTTGCGGCAGCCAGGCTATAAGTTCATTCATAGCGTCGATATTTTCGGTTTCCGACGCACGATACTGCTCGGTCCACCGCTTGATCTGGCGGGCGAAGTAGTTGCCGGGCTTGCCGTAGGTCTCCAGCCCGGCGGCGGCGTAATCAACCTTATGCAGCGCGGCAATGACGCGGTTCATTTCATCATACGTCGCGGCGCGTTGGTCGTTGCTCATGCCGGGAAGTGACTGATCCCACATGATGCGCCCTTCGACGCAATCCATAATGTAGAAGGCGCTGCCGAGCACCGCCGTGTCTTCACACAGCGCGTAGGTCTTGGGCACCGGAAAGCCGACCTTGCCCAACGCGGAGATAACTTTGTATTCGCGGTCCACGGCATGTGCTGACGGCAGGATTGGGCCCACGGGCTTGCGGCGCAGCACGAAGTTCTGATTGCCCGCCGTAACCTTGAAGGTCGGGTTCGACTGCCCACCGGCGAACTTCTCCACCGCAACCGTTTCCGCCTTGGTGATGCCCTGCTCCCGCATGTATGCGGCGAGCACGGCGGTATCGGGGGTGGACGATAAAGGTGCGTTCATCAGGCTCCCCGCTTTTCGAATTCTTCGCGGAAGGTGCTGCCGGCTTTGGCCAAACGCACCAACAGCGGCGCGGGCGTCCACCATGTCTTGTCGACGTGTTCGTACTTCTTGATGCCCGCCAGCACGGTCTTCAGGCCGATCTCGTCGGCCCACTGCATAGGACCGCCTTTGCCGACAGGAAAGCCGTAGCCGTAGATATAGATCATGTCGATATCGCCGGGACGCTGTGCGACGCCTTCTTCCAGGATGCGCGCGCCTTCGTTCACCATGGTGTAGAGGCACCGTTCAAGGATCTCGTCGTCGCTGATGGTGCGACGGGTGATGCCCTGCTTCGCGGCGATCGCCTTCGCGAGGTTTTCGACCAGCGGATCGTTGATGGGCTTGCGGTTAGCCGGCTCGTAGTGGAAGAAGCCGTCGTTGGTCTTTTGGCCATAACGGCCGCGCTCCGCCAGTTCGAAGCACATCTGCGGATGGCGCACGCCAGCCTGCAAAAGACCCTCGGCCTTCTGACCGTTGATACGCCGCCACATGATGTCGATACCGGCGAGGTCGATGA
>JAIEMI010000260.1 GCA_019752235.1 Rhodospirillaceae bacterium | reverse complement strand
TTTCCCGCGCGCCGGATGCCTTCCTTGTCGCTGATCAGGATGACCTTGCCGCCGCGCGCCACCACCTGCTCGATGTTGGAGAGCGACTTGTCGAAAAGCTGGTCCGACGGCGCCACCACCACGACGGGCGTGTGTTCATCGATGAGCGCGATGGGGCCGTGCTTCAACTCGCCGGCGGCGTAGCCCTCGGCGTGAATGTAAGAGATTTCCTTGAGCTTCAGCGCGCCTTCAAGGGCGATGGGATACAGCGGGCCGCGTCCGAGATAGAGTACATCGCGCGCGTCGGCCAATGTTTCGGCGATAACGCGAATGGAATCGTCCATGTGCAGCACATCGGCGGCGCGGCTGGGCACCTCCACCAACGCCGTCGACAGGCGCGCTTCCATGGCGGCGTCGATGACCCCGCGCGCCTTGCCGAGCGCGATGGCGAAGCAGGCCAGCGCCATAAGTTGTGTAGTGAAGGCTTTGGTGGAGGCGACGCCGATCTCGGGCCCCGCCAGCGTCGGCAGCACCACATGGCTTTCACGCGCCACGGCGCTCTCGGGCACATTAACGACGGAGAGGATATGCTGACCGTGGGCCTTGCAGTATTTCAGCGGCGCCAGCGTGTCGGCGGTCTCGCCCGACTGTGAGACGAAGATGCCGAGGCCGCCCGGCTGCAGCGGCGGCGTGCGGTAGCGGTACTCGGAACCGATGTCGGCATCCACCGGCACCTTGGCCAGCATCTCGATCCAATATTTGGCGACGAGGCAGGCGTAGTAGGCGGTGCCGCAAGCCACGGCGGTGATGCGCTCGACCTTGGACAGATCGAAGGGCATGGGCGGCAAAGTGATGGAGCGCGCCGCGGGATTGAACAGCGCACGCAAGGTATCGCCGAGCACCTGCGGCTGCTCATAAATTTCCTTCAGCATGTAGTGGCGGTATTCGCCCTTGCCGATAAGCGCACCCGAAAGCGCCGTCTGCACGATGGGACGCTCAACCTTCCGGCCTTGCGCGTCATGCACCGTGACGCCGGAGGTCGCCACCGCAACCCAGTCCCCGTCCTCAAGGTAGGTGATCCGCTGTGTCATGGGCGCAAGCGCCATGGCGTCGGAACCCAGGAACATCTCGCCGTCGCCGTAACCGATGGCCAACGGACTTCCTTTGCGCGCACCGAACAGCACATCGGGGCGGTCGGCCACCAGGATCGCCAGCGCAAAAGCGCCGTGTAAACGCCCGATGGCCTTGGCCACTGCGTCTTCGGCCTTCAGACCCTGATCGAGATTCTCGCTGATGAGATGAACGACGACTTCGGTGTCGGTGTCGCTGTCAAACTTGTGGCCCTTCTTTTCCAGTTCGCCGCGCAGTTCCTGGAAATTCTCGATGATGCCGTTGTGCACCACCGCGACGCGCCCGTTGGCATGAGGGTGAGCGTTGGATTCGTTGGGAACGCCGTGCGTGGCCCAGCGCGTATGGCCGATGCCGGTGGTTCCGCCGAGGGGCTCGGCCTGCACGCGCGCGGCGAGATTGGCGATTTTTCCCGGCGCACGGCGGCGCAGGATCGCGCCGTCGACCAGCGTGGCGATGCCCGCGGAATCATAACCGCGATATTCCAGGCGTTTCAGCCCATCCAGCAGACATTCCGCCGCATTCGCGCGTCCGATGACCCCGACAATGCCGCACATCTACTTTTTCTTGTCCTTCTGCGCCTGCTTTTGCTTGCGGTACTTCGCGGCAAAACCCTCGACGATTTTTTGGCTGCCTTCGTTGAACGTCAGCGCGTCGGCGGGAACATCCTTGCGCACCACGGCGCCCGCGCCGGTCATGGCGCCGTCGCCCAGCTTCACCGGCGCCACCAGCACCGTGTTGGAACCGATGGACGTGCCCGCGCCGATATCCGTGTGCGACTTGTTGAAGCCGTCGTAATTGGCGGTAATGGTGCCCGCGCCGACATTGGCCCTAGAGCCGACGCGCGCATCGCCGACGTAAGACAGGTGATTGACCTTAGCGCCGCTTTCCAGCGTGGCATTCTTGACCTCGACAAAGTTGCCCACGTGCGCGTCCGGCCCGATGTCCGCACCGGGACGCAAGCGCGCGTAAGGCCCGACGATAGCGCCGGGCGCGATATGCGCGCCTTCGAAATGGCAGAAGCCTTTGATGACGACGTTATCATCGATAACTACGCGCGGTCCGAGCACGACAAAGGGGCCAATCTCCACATCCTTGCCGACTTGGGTATCGGCGGAGAAAAACACCGTATCAGGCGCGGTCAACGTCGCACCGTTTTCCATGGCGCGTTTGCGCGCGGCGCGCTGGAAGATGCCTTCGGCCTCGGCCAACTCGGCACGGCTGTTGATGCCCAGCATCTCTTCCTCGTCGCCCTCCACCACGGCGCAGGCCAGGCCCGCCTTGCGGGCGAGGCCGACGACGTCGGTCAGGTAATACTCACCTTTGGTGTTGTTGGGCTGCACCTTGGCCAGCAGATCCCACAGCACTTTGGAATCCGCCAGCATGATGCCGGAATTGCAGAGCTTGGTTTCACGCTCCGCGGGTGTCGCGTCCTTGGCTTCGACAATGCGCTCCAAACCGTTGGCGCCCACGATCAGACGGCCATAAGCACCGGGATCGCGCGCGGAGAAACCCAGCGCAACGATGGCAGGCTCGTTGCCGACACGCCGCGCAGCACGCAGAGCCCGCATCGTCTCCGCGCTGACAAAAGGCGTATCCCCGTAAGCGATCAGCACATCACCCGAAAACGCCGCCAGGGCGTTACGCGCCTGAAGCACCGCATGCCCCGTGCCGAGGCGGTCTTTTTGAATGACGCATTGGTGCGGCTCCACGGCCTTGGCGACCATGTCCATGTCCGGCCCAACGACCACGACCACCGGGGCAATGTTCTCCGCCGCCAGAGTCGCCATGACGTGTCCGACCATGGGCCGCCCGCCGATGGCGTGCATAACCTTGGGCAGGGTGGACCGCATGCGCGTGCCCATGCCGGCGGCCAGGACCACTGCTGCTGTAGGGGTGGAGGAGGTCATGAAGAGCGCTACTTTCTATATATGCGCGGAAAATGACACGCCCCCGTGGCGGGATAAAGGCCAACTTGCGAAAAGGCCCCCGTCCCGGCTCCGGATAATGCGTAATTTGCCAAAGGGATAGGTCCGAGCCTGGAGTCCCGGCCGCCGTGGTTGACAGGGCCTGGGACGGACTTTAAGAACCGGGGCTCCTTCGATGGTCGTCCTTTTGGATGGGATCGGATCGGGCGGTTAGCTCAGCGGTAGAGCACACCCTTCACACGGGTGGGGTCGTAGGTGCCTAAGCGCTGCAGGAATTGACAGGTCCAAGATACGCTTGGACCATGTTTAAGATAGATGGACGGTTAGCACAGCGGTAGTGCGTTCCCTTCACACGGGAGAGGTCGCAGGTTCAATCCCTGCACCGTCCACCATCTTCCCAAAAATTTCAGAAAGCCTTGTCCAACAAGGCTTCTTTGCCATTCCTGACCTGCACTCATCGGCCAAAAGCTCTGTCACACTGGCTAGGTAATCCCCTGCCACTACCGCGCCCCAAGAGCCCCACAACTCACTTCACAAAGTTGCATTTTTGGGTAGCCGCAGAGCGCCCGGATTTGGGATGCCGAAACCGCTTCAAAAGGCGCGGGTTACTTGCGGGTTCCCCAGACCATTGGGGTTAGAAGATAAAAAATTAAACCGCTGGCGGGAAAACCCGGGTAATATATTAAACATTCTCGTTTAGGGCGAGGGCAAGCCTTTACTCAGGGGGTACACGTGACGAGCACCGAAACGCCAAAACTGACCGAAATTACAACGAAGCTCGTCGAACTCCTAACCCCCCTTGAAACAGCAGACCGTCATCGCGTCATAAACGCGACGTACATGCTATTGGGTGAAACGCCGATCGAAGCGCCGACGCGCAAGGAAAAAGAAGCAGATACAGACGACGGCGGTGGTGGAGCGGGCGGCAATAGCGATAGCAACCGTTCTCCCGTGGTGCGCTCATGGATGAAGCAAAATGAAATTTCGGAAGATCAGCTCAGTCAGGTGTTTCACATCGATGGGGGAGCTGTTGAAATAATTGCTGCCGATGTGCCGGGATCGAAGAATGCCCAGAAGACACCAAAAGCGTATTTGCTCGCCGCACTAGCAAAATTCTTAGTCGATGGGACCGGGAAGGTTGACGATAAAACAGCGAGAGCACTGTGTACGAAGCTAGGCTGTATGGACGCAACGAATCATGCCGCCATCCTCAAAAATAATCTGGGCAACCATTTTACTGGCGACAAGTCGAAGGGCTGGACACTAACTGGGCCGGGGAAAAAAAGTGCCGCCGAACTTGTCAAGGAAATGACTAAGTAGTGTCTTCATTCGAGCGGCCAGCTGGATGTTTGTCTGAATTCAAGACCTTTGCGCAGACCTCCTCATTGCGCCCAGCGAGCGCCATTCCGTCTCACCCGGAAACATTGCTTTCCAATAGAGCCAACCGTTCAGGCTCGGCTGCGATTCACCTTTCCGAGTTTTAGCCAACGCGCTTGCGGCGGCAGACAGAGCTTCGTACGATTTTCCGTTCACAACGAGTTTTCCGTCTAGAAATCGCCCTTCGTAGACTTGCCTGCCTCTGAGATATTCCATCCGAGCCAGGGAGCCGTGTGGCACCTCAACGCCATCTTCTATCCACGGACGACCGCCTACCACTTCGGTCGCGGGCGACGCCTTTGGAACGGGAAGTTTCAGCAGTCGCCTTAACGCCACATAGTGAGGTTCGTCGAAACTGCTGCGCTCGGCCTCGACTAATTTATAAATATCCCAATCGATATCGATACTTTTGAGTTGTGGCACGAGCTTGCCCTCCTGGTGAACTAATGCCGTAACCATGGCTTAGATGTTTTACTCCTGCAAGGAGTAATTATAGTAAAAGGAGTAAAGTAGAAATTTTCCAAGCTTGATCTAATAATACTTGGTTATTGGACTTGGTTGGTACATGCTATAGATACCTAGTCGACAAACCAAGTAAGGGGCACACGTTGGAACTCGCAGACCTAAAAGCGCTCGAAACAATCCTCAACACGCTGGAGCCACTGGCCCAGGATGAAAGGGAGCGAGTTCTTCGTTGGGCGATGGAAAAGCTGGGTATCCACTCCATGAACGTCGGTCGCCCCGGCGGTGGTGCGCAGATATCGACGACAATGATTGACGCGGCCTTTGAAAAACATCCCGACGGCTTTCAGACTGCCGGCGACTTTCTCGCGGCCGCATCGCCCACTACAGAGGCAGACCGAGTTCTTTGTGTTGCGGTCTATCTTCAGGACTTTAGCGAGACACCTGACACGATCACGCTATCAGGCAAGCAGATTAACGACGTGCTTAAGAACCTAGGACATGGCGTTAAAAATATCACCGACTCGATCAACACACTCAAAACCCGCAAGCCGCAGCACATGATCCAGACGAAGAAATCAGGTCGGTCAAAACAGGCTTGGAAGGAATATCGAGTTACACGCGCTGGGATCGACCATGCGTATCGCCTTATCAACGAGGGTAACAACGGGAAAGATCGGGAGTAGAAACCATGGGCACTGGAGACGATAAGACGGACTACGCCGCGATGGTCGCGGAAGCAGAAGCGTCGGTAGCTGCCGTGAAAGATCCCGAGCTACGGCGGGTCGCGTTTGAGAAAATTCTGACAACGTTGCTTGATGGTAAGCAGCTAAAAGCGCAGCAGCATCCCTCCACACAGAGGCGCGCAGCAAGAAGCGGTAAAACAAAAGCGAAACGCGCCAGCGGCGTTAATCGTCAAGGCCCCAAAGCGCACGTTGAGAAACTGATCGGTGATGGCTTCTTCAAGAAGCAGCGTACGATGGCGGAGGTAAAGGCCGAACTCGCTAATAATGGACACCACATCGCCCTCACGAGCCTTAGCGGGCCTCTCCAGACGCTGACGCAAGACCGCAAGCTTCGGAGGCAGAAAGCGACCGCGAATGGAAATGGGTCGAAGCAGGCGTTCGTTTATTCGAACTGGTAGCCCATGAAAAAGAAGAGTGCCCCGAAATCGGCAGGTTCGTCCGCAACGCCGCAGGAACTTATCATTCAGCACATCGGTTTGGCCATCGAATGCGCGAAGACAGCAAAACGTCACAACAAATCGCTGAACGGCTCCAATCATTATGCTGATAAGCTGGCTAACTTGCGGGCCGATGCCACTAACGCGTTTGGGCGGCTGTCCGGCGGTACGGTCGGGGATACGTCGGCACTAGCAGAAATGATGCAAAAGGTGTTCGCCGGCGATGTCGCAGCTAAGGATCGCTCGCAGGCGGCACGCGATTTACAATTCGCTCTCAAGACAACATGGGCAGAAGTTAAGCCAGACGCTGTGAAGCTCGAAGACGGCGGGATATTTCCACTGGTTGCGCTAAATCAAACGAAACGCGCCTATCTGGTAGCCGTTGGTCGTCAGATGAATGGCTCGTATACCTCGGGCTGGCACGACGCATCTGCCGTCATGATGCGCCGGCTGCTGGAGTCCGTCATTATCGAAGCTTTCGAAGCGCGCGGAATCGACAGCAAGATAAAGGATGGGAATGGCAACTTCTTCCAACTAACCGCGCTTATTAACGCTGCACTAGCAGAAACGACATGGAACCTTCCAAGAAATGTACAAAAGGGAATTACCTCGCTACGTGATCTTGGACACACGTCAGCGCACAGCCGGTATTTTCTGGCGAAGCAGCTTTACATTGATGAGCTTAAAGCAGTGTATCGGGAAACTATCGAAGCGTTTCTGCACATTGCTCGGCTCCTGTAACAAAAAAGGGCGGACACTGATGGGCGTACCGACATCCGCTCGTGGGGAGACAAGAGGGTGTCGATGATTGGCATATCTATATGGGAAGGCCTCAAGAATTCGCCTGCGCTTCCGTGCTGATGGCATACAGTGTGAAGACTGTTCGAGACTGTTCAGAAATCTTTATAACTCTTGAAAAATATTAACCCTTATAAGGCCCGCCGTGCGGATCGCTCCGGTAGGGGCCATTAGGTGTTTAGTCCCACGGAGTCCTGGTGCAGTATACCAGAAACTCCGGAGGGACAAACTATGGGACAAATTCTTCACGGCAGCGCCACGACGACTGAGGCGATCCGTCGAGCAATACAAAGTAGTCAAGAGAGCTTGAGGATCCTTGCTGCGCGTCACGGCATCGATCCCAAGACGGTGGCCAAGTGGAAGCGGC
>JAIEMI010000168.1 GCA_019752235.1 Rhodospirillaceae bacterium | reverse complement strand
CGGGCGAAGAGAAGATGTTCATCTCGCCCGCCGACCAATACAAAATTATGAGCGCCGTGTATAAGGCGGGTCTGCCGGTGCCCGAGCCGGTATTCGAGTACGACGATGTCGACGCCATGGGGCACGGCTTTGTAACCGGATTTGTCGCCGGCGAGACAATGCCGAAGACGATCATCAATGCGCCGGTGTTCGCCGACCTGCGCAAAACGCTGCCGGCCCAGTGCGGTGAAATCCTCGCCAAGCTGCACAACCTCGATCTCAAACAATTCGCCTTCCTCGAAGGCCTCCCGGACAGCAATGACCCGGTGAAAGCCTTCCTGGAACGCTACGACTTCTACGGCGAAGTGCACCCGGCGCTGGAACTCGGTTTCCGCTGGCTGGAACGCAACCGCCCGAAGAACGTCAAGCGCGGCTTCCTGCATGGCGATTTCCGCTGCGGTAATCTCATGGTCGGCCCCGACAAAGTGCGTGCGGTCCTGGATTGGGAGTGCTCGCACATCGGCGCGGGCATGGAAGACCTCGGTTGGCTGTGCACGCGCTCGTGGCGCTTTGATCGCGTCGATCTGCCGGTCGGTGGCTTCGGCTTGCGCGAACCGCTGTTCGAGGCTTACCACGCCGCGGGCGGTGAGAAGGTCGATCCCGACGCCGTGTATTATTGGGAAGTCTTCGGCCTCGTGCGCTGGGCGATCTACAACATCATGCAGGCCTACGGCCACGTCTTCACGGGCCGCAGCGCCGTCACCTTCGCCGCCTGCGGCCGCAATGCCAGCATGATCGAATATGACCTCCTGATGACCCTCAAGGGTCACTACAACTAGGAGCCGCCGTGAGCCAGTACCGCCCCGACATCAATAATATTCTGCTGACGGTGCAGAAGTTCATTAAGGAAGCGACGCCCAAGCTGCAGGGCGAAACCAAATATCACGCCATCGTCGCGGCCTATCTGTTGGACATCGCCGAGCGCGAATTGCGTCTCGCGCCCGGCTTCGACAAGCAAGAGGTCGGCAAGCTGTCCGACTTCCTGAAGTCTTCCGGATCGCTGAACGACTTGCATAAGGCCCTGGCCAAGGGTGTGCGGTCAGGTGCGCTCGATAAGGATTGGGATACGTTGCTTGATATGGTGCTGGCGCAGACCGCGAGCGACGTGTCGGTGGTTCGTCCCGATCATCTCGCGCCTCAACATCGGCCCGGGAAATAATCCCGGAGAAATAGGGAATTTTTCCCCAAGGACAGCACATGAGCGGAAAAGCTATAACTCTCACCATCGAAAATGGCCTGGCCCGCATGGCCTTGGCCGACAAGGACAACAACGCCGTCGATTTGCAGTTCGTGAAGGAATTTGCCGAAGCCGCGCGCATCTGCAATGCCGACCCGAGCGTCAAGGCCGTGCTGCTGCAGGGCAAGGGCAACGTCTTCGGCATGGGCGGCGACCTGAAAGAGTTTCTGGCCCAGCGCCATCGCATCAAGGCGCACCTGTTCGACATGACCGCTTATTTCCACATGGCCATCGGCCATTTGCGCAACGGTTCGGCCCCCCTGATCGTGGGGGTTAACGGCATGGCGGCGGGCGGCTCGTTCTCGCTGGTCTGCGCGGCGGATATCGCCATCGCCAAACGGTCGGCTAAGTTTAACCCGGCTTATACCCGCTCCGGCCTGTCGCCCGACGGCGGCGGCACCTGGTTCCTGCCGCGGATCGTGGGGGTTCAGAAGGCATTTGATATCTTCGCCACGAATCCCACATTAACGGCAGATCAGGCCCGCGATCTGGGGATCGTGTCCCGGGTCGTGGACGATGCCGATTATGACGCGGAAGTGGAAAAGCTGGCCCAGCAGATCGTGAGCATGCCCCCCGGCACCATGGCGAGCCTGAAGCGATTGATGCGCACCAGCGCCACCAACAGCTTGGAAGAGCAATTCTTGGCCGAAGGCGAGGGCATCGCGACCCTGGGATCATCGGCGCCGACACTGGAACGTCTGACGGCATTCGTGGAGAAAAAGAAGTAAACTGTTCGCTATCACCGGGAGGATTTGAGGATGCGCAAGTTTGTCGTTGGTCTGTTGTGCTCGGCCGCTTTGAGTTTTCCCGCGTTCGCGGACGTGGCCTATGTCAGCAATGAGAAGGGCGGCGTCAGCGTCATCGATCTCAGCACCCTCAAGGTCGTCAAGGACATCGAACTCGGCGATGTCACGCCGCGTGGTATCGGCGTTACAAAGGACGGTGCTTTTGTCCTTACCGCGAATAAGAAGACCGATGATATTTCGGTCATCGACACCAAAACCGGCGAAGTGGTCCGCAAAGTTCACGTCGGCGACGGGCCGGAATTCCTCCGCATACTGGGCGACTTTGCTTATGTGACCAGCGAACCCGGCGGCCGCCGCGATGAAGGCAAAGTCGAGAACGAAGACAAGGCAGAGGAGCATGCGCAGATCGTCCAAGTCGATTTGAAGACCTGGAAGGTCGTGAAGTCAATCAAAACCGGCCTCGAAACCGAAGGGCTGGAATTCTCGCCCGACGGCAAACACATTCTCGCCACCAACGAAGGCGATGAAACCGTCACGGTCTATGACATCGCCAGCGGCAAGCTGGTCAAAACCGTCTCCAATAAGGAACATGGCAAACGCCCGCGCGGCATCTATGCCTTCCCGGATGGTAGCGGCTATGCGGTCACGCTTGAGACCTCGGGCGGCGTGATGATCCTCGATGCCAAATACGATTTCGTGAAACTCCTGCCCACCAAGCTGGGCCCCAACGGCGTGGCCTTCGATCCCACGGGTAAACACATGCTCGTAGCGGCCTCGCGTGCCGGCCTTCTGCAGGTCTTCGACGCCAAGACCTTTGCCGTGGTGAAGGAAGTGGAAATCGGCAAACGCTGCTGGCATTTCACCTATACGCCGGACGGTTCCAAGATCCTCGTTGCGTGCGGCCGCACCGATGATCTGCGCGTCATCGACGCCAAGGATTTCACGCCCGTCGCGTCGATCCCTGACAAAAAGCTCCCCTGGGGCTTGGTGACTTATCCCAAGGCCTATGGCAGTCTCGATAGACCGTAGGTTTATCAACGACCCATAGAGCGCCCTTGCAGAGTCAGGACATCCGACAGCTTCTGGCGACTGCCATCGCGCACCACCAAGCCGGCAGGATTGATCAAGCGGAACCGTTGTACCGCCGGATTCTGGCGGCCATGCCGCAGCAGGTCGATGCGCTGCATTTGTCGGGCGTCATCGCCAGCCAGAAGGGCGATTACGAAGCGGCGGTAAGCCTCATCGGCCGGGCGCTGGCGGTTAACGCCAACGTGCCGCACTTTCACAATAATATCGGTGCGGCCTACCGTCCGCTGAAACAACTCGACAAGGCGGTTGCGCATTTCCGCAAAGCCATTGCGCTCAAGCCCGACTATGCCGAGGCCCACCAAAACCTGGGCGCGGCGTTGCACGATCTCCAACGTATGGATGAAGCCGTCGCGGCGTTCAATCAGGCTGTCGTGCTCAAGCCCGATTACGCCAAAGCGCACTATGGTCTTGGTCTCGTGCGCCAAACGCAAAAGCGCTGGGACGAAGCTTTGGATCACTATGGCCGCGCACTGGCCTATAATGCCGGCTATATCGATGCGCTGAACAACACCGGCGTGATCCTGAAGGAGCAAGGCAAGCTCAAGGATGCCGCCGCGCGGCATGAACGCGCGCTGGCCCTGAAGCCTGACCACGCTCATACCCATTACAATCTTGGTCTTGTACGCGAAGAAGAGGGGCGCCTCGATGAGGCGCTCTCGTCTTACGCCCAAGCGCAAACATTCGCCCCCGATGAAGCCGATGCGCATTGGAATGAAGCGCTGATCCGTCTGTTGCGCGGCGAATACGAACGCGGCTGGCGGCAATATGAGTGGCGCCACAAGCGTTCGCGCCCCGCGCCGCCGCGCGACGGCATGAAACGGTGGCAAGGCGAGGATCTTCGCGGCCGCGCAATTCTGCTGCAGGCCGAGCAAGGCTACGGCGATACCATCCAATTTGTCCGCTATGCCGCGATACTGAAGGCACGTGGTGCGAAAGTCGCGGTCGCTTGCCAGGCTGGGCTGCCATCGCTGATCCAAACCGCCACGGGCGTGGATGAAGTGATTGACTGGGACGCGCCATGTGCGGCCGACTTTTATATTCCGCTGCTAAGTTTGCCGGGCGCGCTGGCCACAACGACCGAAACTATTCCCGGCGCGGTGCCCTATCTGCGCGCGGCGCCGGAGCGGCTGGCGGCATGGCGCGGTAAGTTTGCCGCTCCGGGGCGGAATATCGGTCTCGTATGGCGCGGAAATCCCGGCAACAGCATCAACCACAAGAAATCGATTCCTTTGGATGCGTTAGCCCCGCTGCTTGCCACGCCGGGTGTCAACTGGTCGATCATTCAGGCCGACGCCACGGCCGATGAAATAGCGCAACTTTCGGCGCATGGAACCGTGGAAGCGCGCGGTCCCGCGCTGACCGATTGGGCCGAAACCGCGGCCCTAATCTCTGCGCTCGACCTCGTCATCTCGGTCGATACCGGCGTTGCTCATCTGGCCGGGGCCCTCGGCGCGAGAGTCTGGGTGCCGTTGTCTTTTATTCCCGATTGGCGGTGGCTGTTAGACCGGCCCGACAGTCCGTGGTATCCAACGGCGCGGCTTTACCGTCAGCCGTCTTTCGGCGACTGGCCCGCGGTTATCGGCCGCCTGAGGGCGGATCTCGCCGCCCTGGCGGGAACCAGTTAGGAGAGCGTTGGTCGTGTCGGCGGATATTGAGCAGATTTTCAGCGAGGCCGTGGGCCTGCACCAATCCAACAAGCTCCTCGATGCCGAGAAGCGCTACCGCGATATTCTGGCCGTCGCGCCGGACCACGCCAACGTGCTGCACCTTCTCGGTGTCACGCTCATGCAGCAGGGCCGCCAGCGTGAAGCCATTGGGCATATGGAACAGGCGATCGCGCTGACCACGCCGCAGCCGGTTCCTGAGTTCCACAACAACATTGCCACATGCCTGCGCGCCGTCGGCTTCCTGGATCGCGCCGTCATGCATTTGAAAACGGCGGCGGAACTGAAGCCCAACGACGCCGTCGCCCAGCTCCGTCTCGGGCTGGTGTTGATGGAAAATGGAAAAGCGGCGGATGCCGTCCACTATTTCCAACTGGCCACGATTCTGAAAACGGATTTTGCCGAGGCGCATAACAATCTCGGCATCGCTCTGAGGCAGGTTGGAAAGTTGCATGAGGCCCAACTGGCGCTGCGTGCGGCAGTGGCCCTGCAGCCGCGTGACGCAGGCGCGCATTATGTGCTCGGCAATATCTTGAAGGACATGGGCAAGATCAAGGAGGCGACCGCCAGTTTTGAAACCGCGGCGGCGCTCGATCCGACGCACGCCGGTGCGCACTGGAACACGGCTTTGGCGCACCTATCGCGCGGCGACTTTACCGAAGGTTGGAAAACCTACGGCTGGTACACAAAAATAAAGGGCGCCGCACCGCTTTCGTTTACGCAGCCGGCTTGGGATGGCGGCGATCTCGGCGGCAAGACTTTGCTGCTTTACGAAGAGCACGGTTACGGCGATACGCTGCAGTTCATCCGCTATGCCCGCGAGATCAGAAAGCACGCGGGCAGGGTGGTGGTGTCTTGCCGTCCCGAAATGGTCCGTCTGTTGGCCAGCGCGCCGGGCGTTGACGAAGCCGTGAGCAGCGGCCAGCCATTGCCGCGGTTCGATTACCACGCGTCCTTCTTTGTCCTGCCGCAGCTGATGAAAACGACCGTGCCGTCGATTCCGCGCGGCGTGCCGTATCTTACGCCGCCTGCGGCGCTGGTCGAGACTTGGCGCGCCCGCGACATCTTGCGGCCGGGGCGCAACGCCGGGATTGTATGGCGCGGCAACAAAAAAACGGATGCGCGCCGGACCATGACGGTCGATCAAGCTGCGCGTTTGTGCATGGTGCCGGGATTCCATTGGGTCAGTTTACAGGTCGGGGCTGAACCCGCCGAGGACGCGGCGCTGTCGGCACAGAATGTCAAGAATGCCGGTACTTTCTTCACCGATTGGGCCGATACCGCGGCATTGGTTTCCGCGCTTGACCTGGTCGTCACAGTTGATACGGCGGTCGCGCATCTGGCGGGCGCGCTCGGCAAGCCGGTGTGGATCATGCTGCCGTTCGTGCCTGATTGGCGCTGGCTGCTCGAACGGGCCGATAGTCCGTGGTATCCGACGGCGCGGCTTTTCCGCCAACCGGCGGCGGACGATTGGGACGCGGTCATCACCGCCGTTGCCGCCGCGTTGAAGGTATAGATGTAAATGAGCGACGGTTTTTCCAAGATCGGCATCGGCTGGCAGGTTGCGGTTCCCAGCGGCTGGGGCACCTACGGTACCAACCTTGCGCTTGCGCTGGCGGCCCGTGGTATTGAACCGGCGCTGTTTTTGCTCGCGAGCAAACTGCGTGTCACGCCGGCGCAGGTCGAAGTGCTGCGGCCTTTGGTCGTGAAACAAAAAGATTGGTACAACACGGCCCAGCGCGGCGGGCTGGTGCTCGATTTCCCGATGCTCCACCCGATGGGGGACGAACTCCGGTTTCACGATCTTCTGAAGGGCACCCGCGGACGTCCTAACGTGGCCGTTCCATTTTTTGAATCCGCGGTGATCCCGCGGGAGAACATCGAGGCGGCTAAACAGTTCGCCCTCATTGTCGCGGGGTCTTCCTGGAACGCCGAGATCTTGGCCCGTCACAAGGTGACGGTGCCGGTCCGCACCTGCCTGCAGGGCGTCGATCTCGAACTTTTTACGCCTGGCGCGAAGACCGGCCATTTCGGCGACCGCTTTGTGGTGTTTTCGGGCGGCAAACTGGAATACCGCAAAGGCCAGGATCTCGTCGTCGCCGCCTTCAAGCGCTTTCATGCCAAGTATCCGCAGGCCTTGTTGGTGACGGCTTGGCACAGCCCGTGGCCGCAGCTCGCCGCGGGCCTTCGCGACTCCCAGCACGTGGTGGCCACTGCGGGAACAAAGCCCGACGGTACACTCGACGTGGGAAGCTGGCTCCTCGCCAACGGCCTGCCGTCCACGGCGTTCCATGACATGGGGCCCATTCCCAACCCCGCCACGCCGCAGGTGCTGCGCGAGGTCGACCTGGCTGTCTTCCCTAACCGTTGCGAAGGCGGAACCAATCTCGTCGCCATGGAAGCCATGGCCTGCGGCGTACCGGTGGCGCTGTCGCGTAACACCGGGCATCTCGACCTCATCAAGCCCGA
>JAIEMI010000081.1 GCA_019752235.1 Rhodospirillaceae bacterium | reverse complement strand
GGCCGTCGCCACCTCGTCCGCCGGCAAAATACCGCTTGTCTCATCGCCGCCCCAAAGGACTACCGTATCGCCAACGCCGACTTGGCGAAACTCATTAACCTCAGCCCCACGCCCACCCTGGAGCGCGTGCGCCGTCTGGAGCGCGACGGTTTTATCGACGGCTACGTCGCACGGTTAAATCCGGTGAAGATGGAGGCGGCGCTGTTGGCCTTTGTCGAAGTCAGCCTCGATCGTACCACCGAGGATGTGCTCACCACGTTCGCCGCTGCCGTGAGCGCGGCCGATGAAATCATCGAATGTCAGATGGTGGCGGGCGGTTTCGATTATTTGCTGAAAGTGCGGGTGCAGGACATGGCGGCCTACCGCAAGTTCCTGGGCGCCGGGTTGTCGTCATTGCCGGGCATCCGTGCCACGCACACGTATATGGTGATGGAGCAGGTGAAAGCCGCGACGCGTTTTCCCGTCGGCCTGCCTACCGCCTCAAAGCGTTAGTTACGGCTGGATGGCGTGCCACACCATGGCGCCGGCGGTCTTCATGCCGACATCCGCGACCTTGTACGGATCGTTCGGACCCATGATCTCGTAACTGTCGTTGCCGTTCATGTCGCCGGGCTTGGTGTCGCCGCTGAAGGTGTATACCGGGTAGCCGCGATAGGCCCACTGCTTGCTGCCGTCTTCGCGTGTCGCCACTTCCCAATAGCCAGAAGGTTGCGCGTCCGCCGGGGCCGCCAGCGGCTTCCAGGTTTTTGTACAGTCCGCGACGCAGGTCGTGGTGCCAAGGATGCGGCCCACCACGGGGTTGCCGCGCATGCCGGTGCGGAGATTGTGCCCCGTCACGACGCCGATCACGCGCGTGCGTTCATACAGCGTCATACCGTCGGCCGTGGCGAGGTGATCGCCGCCGTAGCGATTGTGCCACACGATCACGCCTTCCGGCATGAACTGACGGAGCAGTGCGGCCACGTGCCACTTGCCCTTTGCGTTGTCGCCCTTGGCATCGCCGGCGACAACGTCACCTTCGAAGGTGTAAAGCGGTTTGCCTTTATAGGCCCATTGATAGTAGCCGTCATCGCGATGCGCGACGGTGAAGTCGCCCACGGGCTTTGCGAGCTGCGCGGCGATGAAGGGGCGCCATTGCGGTTCGCAAGCGTCACCGCCGCAGGTCGGCTTGCCGTTCACCGCGTCGCCGTCGAACGTATAGAGCGGCGTGCCGGTGGCTTCGCTGATGAACACTTCGCCGCCAGCGTTCAGCAGTTCGTTCACCGCGACGCCGTGCGGCATCTTCACGCCTTCGGCCGGCGCGTAAGCGGCTAACTGCCAACTTCCGCTGTCGAGGCCATTACCCGTGCCGTCGCCGATTTTGGCGTCTTTGGCATAGGTGTAAAGCGGCTTGCCCCGGAAAGCCCACTGTTGCTTACCGTCTTCGCGCGCGATGGTCGTCCATGGACCGAAGGTCTTGGCGCCGGCGGAGGCCGTCACCGGCGGCCACGCTGCAGCGCATTCGCCGACGCAGGCCGATTTGCCCGCGGGGTCTTTGTCATAGGTGTACAGGGTCATACCCTTGGCGTCGGCGTAAACATTGCGCAGAACCTGACGCTGGCCGCCAAGACCGCCGGCTTCCGCCGACTGTCCCAGCTTGACGGACTGCAGCGTGATGCCCGCAGGGGTGGCCACGGGCACATGCTCGTTGCCCGCTAAAGCTTGGCCGGAAATGCCAGCCGCCAAGACACTCAAACCCAACACCGCGTAACGCATCACACCGCTCCCCGAGTTCTTTACGTTCTTATGCCAACATGTCCGCGAAGGGTTTCGAGGTCTGGTTGGACTCCGTGCCCCACGTGCTAACGGGCACACCCATGGCCTGCTGCACCGTCAGACCGATACGCGACACCGTGTCGCCGACAGCGCGGAAGTGCAGGCCGGTCTTCACGCGGCCATTGGCCCCGCCCACCGTGAATACGGGGATGTTTTCGATCCCGTGTAGCTTGGCGTAGCCGTGGTCGGTCCCGGTCATGATCAGCGTACGGTCCAGAAGCGTGCGGTCGCCCTCTTTAATTCCATCAAGCTGGTCCAGGAAGTAAGCAAAACTGGTCATGACTTCACCGAAGAACCACGCCATCGTTGGCTGATAGCCCAATACCGCGTCCACCGGTTCTTCGTGGCTGTACTCGTGGTGGGTCTGGTGACCGCCGGCTTTGCGCAGCGACGACGTCGAGTCCGTGAACGCCATGTTGATCACCCGCGTTTGGCCGCAGGCGAGCGCGTGAGCCAATAGGCCCGCGAAGATCTTATGGTTCGCTTTCACCATTTCGATCTCCGTGCCCACAGGCGTTTCAGCCGCGTCGGCGGGTTTCGTACAGGCTTCCAGCGGCGCCGGTTTCTTCAGTTGCAGATCGAGCTGTTGTTCCAAAGAGCGCAACGACGTGAAGTACTCGTCGAGGCGCGCCTTGTCCGCGGCGCCCAGGGTCTTCTCGAAGCTTTTGCGGTCTTCGATAACGGCCGACAACGCGCTGCGGCGCGCCATGACGGCGGGATCGGGTGTGAAGGTGGATGCGTTCGGATCCTGGAACTCGGCGCCAAAGATGCGCGTGTACAGCGCGGCGGGCGAAACTTCCGCCGGGTTCACGACCGCGCCGCTGCGGCGGCTCTGGCTGTGGGTAGCGTTGCCCGCGCTGGCGGCTTCCAGCGAGCGGAAGCGCGTTTGCGTGCCGATGGCGTCGGCGACAATGGTGTCGATGCTCGGCAGGCTGGCCTGACCGCGCGGTACGCTGCCGGTGAGGATGGCGTTGGCGCCCGAGGTGTGAACCTGCAGCGGCTTGCCGTCCAGGAAGGCCTTCAAGCCGGAGAAGACGTTCATCCTGTCTTTGTAGGCGTTGAGCGGCTGCAGTTCGATGCCCATCTCGGTCATCTTGCCTTCGTCCTTCGGCTCCCAGCGGCCCGGATTAAGACCCAGGCCCCAGAACCACGTGCCGAAGCGCGTCGGCAACTGTGTTCCGGTGGCGGCCAGCGCCGTGCCGTTGGTGTTGAGGAAGCAGTCCAGGTAGGGCAGGCCGACACTGACGGCCGCGCCGCCCATGACGCCGCGCAGGACGCTGCGGCGTTTTACGTGATGCATCGGGATCATTGCGAATTCTCCGTTGCTGAGGTTTGCGAAGCGAGTTGGCTGGATTTAGGTGAAGAGCGTGCGCCCATCTGGGGCTGGCCGACGCGCGACGCGGCATCGCTGGTGGCGATCCGGCGCATCAGGTCGGGGAAGCGATAGCCGTTTGCCGCGAAGTCTTTCTTGAACTGGTCGAGCAGCTCCTTTTCGCCGCGCGCCGGCGAGCGGCCCATGGCGTAGGCGTAAACGCGATCGACCACGCAGGACGTGGCGGCGGAGCTGTCGTGCAGCGCGCGCGCCAGGCCCGCGGCGTCGGTGAAGTCCTTACCGTCCAGCGAACCCGTGGTGTCGATTTGCGCGCCGTTTTCCGTGGTGCGGAAGCTGCCGGCGGAATCGAAGGTCTCCATGGCCAGGCCGATCGGGTCGACCAGCTTGTGGCAGCCGGTGCACATCGCTTCCGTGGCGTGGGCGTTCAGGCGTTCGCGCGCGGTCTTCAGGTTCGGGTTGGAGGTGTCCTGCACGGCGGTGAAGTTCACGTTGCCCGGCGGATCCGGCACCTTCTGGCACAGCAGCGACGTGCGGATGGCCTTGCCGCGCAGCGTCGGCGAGCTGCGGCCTGGGTGCGAATGCAGCGCGGCGAAGCTGATCTGCGAAATCAGGCCGGCGCGCGGATCACCTTCCTTGAACTCATAAGGCTGCCAACCGCCATCGGTGGTGGGCAGCGGCACGCCGTAGATCGAGGCGAGCTGCGGCGTCAGGAACGTTTTGCCCGTCGTGAAGATGTCGCGGTAGTCGCCTTTGCGCGTGACCAAGTGATCGGCCAGCGTGCGCAGGGTCTGTTCCTGGGCGTCGGCGGCAACGCGTGAGCTGTATTTCGGGAACAGCATCGCGTCCTTGGCCAGCGTCGGGAACAGATCGTAGCTCAGCATATCGGTGAAGAAGGCGCGCACGCCGGACTTCAAGCGCGGGCTCGCCAGCATGCGGTCGACCTGTTGGTTCAGGCCGTCAGCCGTATGGAGTTCGCCTTTCTCCGCTGCCGCCAGCAGCACCGGATCGGGCGCGCTGTCCCACAGGAAGAAGCTCAACTGCGAGGCCTTGGAATACCCATCCAAGCGGAATTTGCCAGGATGCGCGGGATCGGCTTCGGCGACGTCGTGGCGGAACAGGAACAACGGCGACACCAGCATCGTCGAAAGGCTGTTACCCAGACCGGCGTAGAAGTTCTTCAGCGTCTTGGCGCTGTCGTTGGCCACCTTCACGCGCGCCGCCAGTTCGGTCTGTGTCAGCGGCCGGCGATAAAGCAGGCGGCCGGCTTCCGACAGGAACTGTTTGGCGCATTTATCATCCGGCGCGTTCGCCTTCGCCGGTTTGCAGGGGATCAATGCATCGCGATGCTGTTCGCTGACAACCTGCGACGCCACGCTGCGCGCGATCTGGTCGTACTGTTCAAGGCCCGAGGCCGTAACGCTTACCGCGCTGGCACCTACCGCCAGCAATCCGTCGCGACGGATATCGGGCTCGAAACGTCCCCCCACTTTGATGGTGGGGCCGAACACGTCGGCGATGATGTTGCGGTACTGCTCCTGGCTCAGGCGGCGCACGCCGGTCTCGGCCTGCTCGCCCTGGGCGGGGTAGGCATCCGCGGCGGCGGCGGACGTCGCCAGCGCGCCGGATGCCATGAAAGCAAATGCCGCCGCATACAGACGCCGGCGGATAACGATGCTGGTCATGTATATATCCCTAGGTTAGCGCTGCGCGGCGTCGGCGGTCTGGCTGGCGGCCGGATCGACGACGAAGGCGCGTACCGCTTCGATCTGATATGCCGCGGAGATGCGGCGGTTTTCCTTGGTCTTCGGATCCGGATCAGCGTCGGCGTTCCTCTTCAGCGCGTAGTACAGCCCGGGCACGTCGATGGAGGTGGCGTATTCCTTGATGTGGCCCTGGTTGGCGATGCTGTAGAAGAAGTCGCGCCACGGCAGATAGCCACCGATATAACCGCGGGCGGTGCCGTCCGCCTTCAGCTCAAGGCGCATCTGCGCTTTGGTGAGGTTGTATTCGGCCATCATGTATGGATCGAAGATCATGTGGAATTCGTGCGGCTTATCCACCGTCACGACGCCGTTCTTGATCTTGCCCTTCATGACGTTGTGCGAACGCTTGTCGGGGTCCATCTGATAGGTCATGTCCGCTTGCGCCGCGGCCCCGCTGGCGTCGCGCGTGATGCGTTCCAGCGCGCGCGTGAAGGTGATGGTCACGTCACCGTCTTTCGACAGGCTGTCCTGGCTGCTGACCGAGATGATCCACGCCGGCGCGACGTCGCGCAGAACGTCCCACAGATTTTCAACCAGGCTGGGGCGGCCCGGGGGCGGCAGGCCGCGGTAGGAGCGCACGCACCCCATGACGCGGTACATCTGGTTGTCGATGCCGGTCTGCTTGGTGTCCGGTTCGATAAAGTCGTTCTTGCCGGACTTGCCGTCGAGGTTGAAGCCATAGGAGTGCTTGCCCGACACCGTGATGAGGCCCGGGTCCGGCGCCGTCTCGGGATTGGTGTAAACATTGTCCTTGCCGTTGCCCCGCGTCATCACCAGCGGAACCCAGGGCTGGCTCAGGCCGCCTTCGCCGGGGAAATCCTTCAGGGCTTCTTCAACTTTTTCTTTTGAAAGGCCGACGCGCAACAGGTCGCGGCGATAGAAGTCGATGGACGACATGTTCATGCCGTTCGGGCAGTCGGTTTTGCCGTCGGAATAATTGGCGTCATAGAAGTAGCTGACGACAAAGCTGCGGGTCTCGGCAGCTTGGGCGGACGCCCACACGCCGGTCAACGCGATCAAGGAAGTAGCAAGTGACAGGGCGGCTTTGGCCCCGCGGCGCGTACGCGCGCCACTTTGAGTGCTGTCGAACATTGCTTCCCTCCCGGATGTGCAGCTGTCTTCAGATCAAACGAGGATTACAGTTTATGGCACACGGCGGGGTGTTGTCATTTGTCCGGACGTAGGCTTGCTAGTGAATCGTGTGACAAGAGAGGCATCTAACAGCCCGCTTTTGTTACATGAGACAGCGGCAGCGCGGGCATCGGCGCCGAGCCGGCTCATTAACCCATTTATTTCAATTGCTTAGTCTGTTTTGCGTTTGTAAAACCATCCCATGACCGCCGATCCCAATACGCCGGAAGGCGCCGCGCAGCTCTTCGGGAGGCTGAATGAGGAAGAACGCGCGGCCCTGCGCGAACTTCACGACGAGACGCGGGCCCATGGGCGGACAGGTCTCGCCGCCGCGAAGGCCGCCCAAGACACGGTCGGGCAGGCCAACGGCTCGGCGGCGGCACACTTGGCCGCGGTCCACATGGGCATGGCCGAGTTTCTGCAAGTGGCTTACCGGGCGTCCTATGACAATGCGCTCGCCGACCGCCTCATTAAGCCGGTCGCGTGTACCAGCGGCTGTGCGTTCTGCTGCTACCTCAGCGTCGAGGTGACGATCTTCGGCGCCGTGGCGATTGCTTCTTTTATCGCCGCCTCGCGTCCGGACTTCGCGCAGCCGGTGCGCGACACCGCGCCGAAGGTCGCGGGCTTAAGCGCGCTACAACGCTCGGCACGGCAGGTCGCATGCGCGTTCTTGCAGAAAGATAACACGTGCGGAATCTACGCTGTGCGCCCGATGTCCTGCGGCGCGTATTTTTCGTTTGATGCGTCGGTATGCGAACAGGACCGCAAAACCGGGGGGACGTCGGGCAATATCCCCGTGTACGGCTGGCCCGGCGTACTCAACAGCATGATCACCGGCGGGCTGTCGGCGGCCTGCGAGGATGAAGGTTTGCAAAGCTGCACGGTGGAACTGCTCAGCGCCGTGGCGCTTATTCTAGACGATTCAACGGCGGTCCCACGCTGGCTCGCCGGGCAGCAGGTATTTACCCCCTACCGGCACGTTTAAACCGGTTTTCTGGCCCGTTTCAGCAAGCCGCCCACGTTGACGCAGCTTTCGCGCGCGTGAAAAGCTGCGGCCATGCACGACAAGAAAATCGTCTTTCTCACCGGCGCGTCCGGCAACATCCGGCTGACGGGCAAGGACACCTCGGTCGATGCCGGGGGCAAGCTCTACGCGCAGGACACCCGCAGCGGGCAGGAGTCCGCCGCACTGGCCGCCGGCCCCATTGTCGAGGGCACCTGGCTTGCCAACAC
>JAIEMI010000255.1 GCA_019752235.1 Rhodospirillaceae bacterium | reverse complement strand
CGAGGTTGGCGTATTGGGGGCCGCGGAACGGCACCATGGAAAAGCCCTGGTCCTCCACCGGCGCCAGCTCGGCTTTGGAGCCGGTGTAGAGGAAATATGTGCTGACGAGCACAACGGCGCCGAACAGCAGCGCGGCGGGGCGATAATCGAGCACCGCGCTCAAACGGCGGCCATAGGCGGCGGTGACGCGGTTGTAGGTGCGTTCAACAATACGCGCGAACCCCGCGCCGTCCATATTTTGTGTGAGCAAGACCGAGGTCAGCATGGGCGAGAGCGTCAGCGCGACGACGCCCGATATGATCACCGCGCCGGCCAGGGAAAAGGCGAACTCCTTGAAGAGCGTACCGGTCACGCCGTCCAGCAGTCCAATCGGCGCATAGACGGCGGCCAGTGTGATCGTCATGGCGATCACAGGGCCCACCAATTCGCGCGCGCCGATCAGCGCGGAGGCCAGCGGGCTGCGGCCTTCGTGGATGTGACGGTGGATATTCTCCACGACGATAATCGCATCGTCCACCACCAGCCCCACGGCCAGCACCATGGAGAGCAGCGTCAGCATGTTGATGCTGAATCCCGCGGCCAGCATGAGGGCGCCCGCCCCCACCAGCGAGAGCGGAATGGTCAGAAGGGGAATAAGCACCGCGCGCGCGGTGCCCAACGACAGGTAAATGACCAGCATGACAACAATGATCGATTCGACGAGCGTTTTCACGACTTCCTCGATCGACGTGCGCACGAAGATGCTGCTGTCGAAATTGAGCCGCATATTCAGGCCCGGCGGCAGGCTCGGACGAATAAGATCCAGCTTCTCCCGCACACCGTCGGAAATCACCAGGGGATTAGCCGACGGTGAAGGCTGCACAAGAACCTGGATGCCGGGCTTGCCGTTGACGAACTGGCTGGACGATGCGTTTTGCGCGTCCAATTCCACCGTCGCGATGTCGCCCATGCGCACGACGGTGCCGCCGGACTGCTTCACCACCATGGACTTGAATTGCTCGACATCCACGAGGCCGGTGTTGGTGACGATGTTGGTGATGGTATAGAGGCTCTTGGCCTGGCCGGGCGCGGACTGCACGTTGTTGGCTTGCAAGGCCGCGGCCACGTCCTGCCCGGTGATGCCGCGCGCGGCCATGCGGTCGGAATCGAGCCACAGGCGCATGGCAAAGTTTTGACCTCCCTGGAGGTCCGACGACGCAACGCCGTCAACGGTGGCCAGCAGCGGCTGCACCACGCGCACGACAAAGTCGGAGATCTGCGTGACGCTCAGTTCATCGCTGGTGAAGCCGATGAACATCACCGGATTGCCGGCGGTGTTTTGCTTGGAAATAATCGGATCGTTGGAGCCGCGCGGGATCTGGTTCTTGACCTGCTGGACCTTACTCATGATCTCGGTCAGCGCCTTATTGGGATCGTAATTGAGTTTCAGATAGGCGGTGACGTTGCTGCGCCCTTGGCTGGACGTCGCGGTCATGTAGTCGATGCCCTCGGTCGACGAAATCGCCTGCTCGATGGGCGTGGTGATGAAACCCTGCATCAGGGAGGGCGAAGCGCCGGGGTAGCCGGTGGTGATACTGATCTGCGCCGCGTCGTAGCGCGGGAACTGGCGAACTTCCAGACTGGTGTAGGATTTCAGTCCGACGAAGAAGATCAGCAGACTGACGACAATCGCCAAAACCGGCCGGCGAATAAAGAGATCGGTAAAGCCGATTTTCATGGCGACGCCTAATAGCGCTTGGTGGACGGCGGCGTTGTCAAAGTGGACGTCGGCGCGATGGTCACAACCGCGCCGTCATTCAGCTTGAGCTGCCCCGCGACGATGACACGATCCCCTCCCGAAAGACCCGAGAGCACGGCGACCTTGCCGTCGAACCGCTGGCCGGTCTTCACCGCTATGCGCTTGGCTTTCAGTATTGCGGCGCCTTTCGGGTCGGCGGCCTCCTCGACCTTATAAATAACCTCGCCGTATAAGCTGTAGTCCACGGCGGTTTCCGGCACGATGATGGCGGTGATGTCGTTGGGAACAACCGCTTCGGCTTTGGCGAACATGCCGGGACGCAGAATACGTTCGGGATTGGGCAGCGTGGCTTGCACAAGCAGCGTGCGCGTTTGTGCGCTGACCTGCGGCTCGATGGCCGTGATTTTAGCATCGAACACGCGGTTGGGCAGCGCATCGACCGCGATGCGCGCGGGCTGGCCCACGTGAACTTCGTTGGACACCTGCTCGGGCAATGTGAAGTTCACCCACAAGTCGGACGCATCCGTGAGCGTGACGATGGGTGCGCCGGGCGTGAGGTAAGCCCCCAACTCAATCTGGCGGACGCCCAGGTCACCGCCGAACGGCGCGCGGATCAACATCTGGTCGATCTGGGCCTTGTATTTGGCGATGCCGGCATTGGCCTGATCGAGCGCGGCCTGGTTCTGATCGACGACCTGGCGGCTTTGATAATTGCGCGCAGACAATTCCTGGGCGCGTTGAAGATTGAGCGCCGCCAAACGGCGCTGCGCTTCCAGGTTGGCGAGGTCGGCGCGTTGCGGCTCATCGTAAAGCTGGACAAGCGGGTCGCCGGCTTTGACCTTGGCGCCGGGTTCGAAGAATATTTTCACAACGCGCCCGCCCACTTCCGGCGAGATCGTCACCTGGTGGACGGCCTGCAAGGTGCCAATGCCGGCCAACAACTGCGGTACGCTTTCGACCTGGGCCACGGCGGTTTCGACGGAAATGGGAGGGCGTGGCGCGGTGATCATGGCCTGGGTCTTGGCCGCCGTCGTGTACTTATAGGCAAAAAAGCCGCCCGCAATGACCGCAAGCACCGCCGCCGTGATCCCCGCCATGCGCCACTGGCGGCGCGACGAAATCCGCGGGGTGCTGAGAAGGGTGTCCGCCGTGCCGCGATCAAGGTGCATTTCGTAAAGCCTATGTGTCTGTCCGCCACCAGCCGTCTAGGTCAACGGCCTCCCGGTCAAAAATTAACCGAGCGCGTGTGATAAAGCCAGAAAAGGCCTGAAACAGAACATCACAAAGGCCTGAGAACAGGTCACAAATGCCCCATAAAAGGGCGGCCAGCCGGCTTGGTTACACAATCTTCGACCTGAGGCCCCCTCGCCCCATCTTCAATTTGGTGCGCCGCCAAATCCGAAGGGATCGTATTTGCCGGCGATCATGATGACCCAGGCCGTTGAGGCGGTGCTGGGCAGCGGATTGGCGTACCAGCCGAACGGAATGCGATAGCGTTTGCTGGCGTATAAATACGGCTTCGTCTTCAGCGATATGAGTTTGGCGTAGTCGGCGGGCTTGCCGGGGAAGCCGGTCGACACGTAGCGGTCGATGCGCAAAGTGGTAATTCCGGCCAGCATGGCGGCTTCATCTTGCTGCAAACTTGCCGCGTATTTCGGAGCTGCGCCATAAGCGTTCATCATGTTGCGAACGGCGTTGATGGCGCCCGCCGTCCATTCCCCCGACAGTACCCCTTGCCTGTACGCTCCGCCTTGATCCATTCCATTTCCATCTCTATCGGAGTAGCCCACGCCCCAGAGAGTCTTCCCCACGCCATAGGCGCCCCAGGTTTTGAGGTGCCGCCACATCTCAAAGGATGCACCGTCACCGAACCACTGATCGATTTGTTTCGTCCCGAGCGCCGCGATGCCCCAGGTTTGCACATCCACCGCCAGAGGCTCCGTTGTCGGAATCCAGTCGCGGCTTTGGCCGGGATCGTTCGCCAATCCGCCCTGGACAAAGTGGCCGTTGCGCCAGGCGGCATTCTTGAAGAAGGACAGAAGGCCCCTTGTGCGCCGGTCCTCGCCGATCTGGCCGCCGTCAATCATGGCTGCGATCAGGTGAAGAGCGTCTTTGATTTTATTTTTTGCATCAAGGTCCAAGGCGGTCTCGGCATCCAATTCAGCCTGCAACGTGGAGCGCAGAATGCGAAGGCCCGCATAGAGCGAGAAGTTGTTCTCGACCGAGACTTCATAGGGATTGACCGGCGTCTCGCCCTCGTTGCCGATGGTCCCCGCCGGCGCGTAGTAAACAGCGCCGAGGACCGACTGCATCGCCGCAAAGGTCGGCAAGACATCGAGCGCGTTCTGCACGGCGCGCTCCTTGAACGGGACGAACCGCATCTTTTTATCGAGAACATAGTGAATGTGCGCGGCCTGAAGGGGTCCAATGAGGAAGGCCCATGCATTCTCGCCCGTGATGGGCTTCCAGTCGGTCCAGGATATTTTTCCAGCTTCGTAAGCGCGGTCCAAGGGCGGCAAATTGCTGGCCGTGATCCACGACGCATGGGGCGAGCCCATCAGGGGGTCGCGCGCGAGCCATTCCGGCGCCAAAGCCCGAAACGCATAGGCGCGTTTGCCCTCCGTGACCGTCGCGCCGTTGTAGACAAATACCGGTCCGGCCGTGACGGCGCGCTTCGCGCCCGGTGCGGTATTGCCCTCGGAGATGAGTCCCCCCTGGTGCAAAACATCCGAGAGACTGGACGCGAACGCATAAGGAGTCGTGGGCGATGCGATGTCGAATTTATTCTTCACCGCGCCCAACATGACGGCGATCTGCCACGTCGCCGCGTCGTAGATATTCGCCCCGTTGTGGGCGTTGACCCGCTCCACCTGCAGTTTCCCTGCCGGCCCCGGCGCGGGTGACAGTTGGTAGCTGAGCATATTATATGTGTCGTTGATCGCGCATGCGGCGCCGGCCCCTCCGCACACGTAAACGCCCCAATAGGCGGCTGAGTCGTAATAACTCAGCGGCAATAGGTAATTGCCCGTCGGCGGACTGAGCGCCTGGCGGCTGCGCTGGATGCCACTCTCAAATGACGGTTCGTTGGAGAAATTGAAAAGCACGCCGCCCTCGGTCCGTCCACGCAGAAGAAAATCATAGCTCTGCTGAAGCTGATCCATCTGCGCGGCCGCGCCGCCGGGGAACGCAAGAAACCCCGCGAAAGCCAGGCGCGGTAAAAAACGGCCGTCCACACAGCCCGCCGGGCGTAGGAAGAACAGCACTGAGGGTTGCACCCCTTTCCAAACCGCGATACAGACGACGCCTGCGAAGATCCGGGCCTACATTTGTATTTCCACTGCCATAAATCCTAGCCTGAAAACATGAGCACGCAAACCGCCAAACCCTCCACCGCGCCTGTCAAAGTCCGGGTCCGTCTCGCCACGGAACAGGACATGCCCGCGATTCAGGAGATTTACGCGCACTACGTTTCCTCGACGACCGCGTCGTTCGAGGAAGAGCCCCCGACGGTGGCTGAAATGACCGCGCGCTGGCAGCGTGTGCAGTCGCGCGGCTTGCCTTACCTGGTCGCCATGAAGGGCAAGCGCGTCGTGGGCTATGCCTACGCCAGCCCGTTTCGCGAACGCTCGGGCTATCGCTATACCGTCGAGGATTCGGTATATGTCGCGGAAGATTTCCGCGGCCGCGACGTCGGCAATGCGCTCATGACGGAATTGATCGAGCGTTGCATCGCGCTGGGCTTCCGCCAGATGATCGCCGTCATCGGCGACAGCACCAACGCCTCCTCCCTCGCCCTGCACAGCCGCCACGGATTTTTCGTGGTGGGCGCGCTCAGTTCCACCTGTTTCAAGTTCGGGCGCTGGGTTGACGCCGTGCTGATGCAACGCATCCTCGGCGACGGCGACAACTCGCTTCCGCCCAAAAATCCGGGCCGCCGCAAAAAGCGGAAATAAAAAAAACGGGCCCGCATGACGGGCCCGTTTCTCATTGTAGCGGCATTTCGCGCTATTGAAGTTTGACCTTCTCGGCCACCAGCGCCGCGAGATCGCCATACAGCGTGTCGCGGGCGTTGCCGCAGGCCTTGTTCATGACCCCGATCAGCTGCGGCTTGTTCTCGGCGCGGATTTCCATGTTGGGCGTAGCGACGTTCTTGGCGCCCTGGATAAACGCAAAAGCCCAGTTCTCCGCCAGGTCGGCGCGATTGGCGTCGCCCGCGGCGCCGTTCCGAGCGTCGACGTGCTGACCGCAGGTATACGCAGCCGGCGAGAAATCCGCTGTGACGTTCTTAGGCAGTTTGCGCGGCTCATTCGCCAGCATCTGCGCCGACATGGCAAAAATGGTCGCCTGCGGAAACTCCTTGCACTTCTGCACCATCAACGTGTCCAATTTATCGATATCGCCAGCGTCCTCGGTGTATTCGATCTTGCCTTGGGTTCTGTAGTACCCGGCGAGGTAACCCAAGATCCACTGCCGTGCGAGAACCGACTGCACACGGCCGGACGCGTTTTGGCCCATGCCGTTGGTAAATTCGAGGCATGAGAATGAACCGCCGGTGAATTCGGCAGCCTGCGCGCTCGCGACCGTCATGAGCGCGCCAACGCCCGCCGCCAGACAGGTCAGTTTCCGCGATGCCAACATGTTCACTCCCCTTTTTGATACTTTATGATTATGGCCCGGCCCTTCGCCAGCAGCCTCCCAGTCCCAGCCACCGTGACACGCCCGAACAGCAGCCGTCAACCACGGCTCCATGCGCGTTATGAGCGAACAAACCTCATGTCATCAATATGTTACGGATGAAAGCGCGGTCCTGTAACGGCGGGCTCACGACGCCGGCGCGGCATCGTCGATCACAAGCTGCGCATCGGTACGTCCCTGCCATGTATCGGCCCGGATTGTACCGGCGAGATGGAGCCGCCGGCCCGCCGCCGTCAGCAGCAGATGACCTAAATCCGAGTCCGCGCAATTGAAGGCGATGGCCTTCAACCGTCCGCCGCTGCGCCCGCTCAGAAAACACCGCACGTGTCCCGATCCGACGATGTCCGCTTTGGCGATTTGCGCGTCGATCACGGCGAAGCGCGGCTCGTCATTGCCCGCGCCGAAGGGCGCCACACAATCCAGTTCCGCAACCAAGTCCGCCGTCACCGCCGAAACCGCCAGCGCGCCGTCGAGATTCAAGGCCGGCGCCAACAGCTCGCCCTGAAGCTGGCGGCGCACTTCGTTCTGCACATAGGCGGTGAACGCGGGAATATTCTCTTCCATGACGGTGAAGCCCGCCGCCATGGCGTGGCCGCCGCCGGTGAACAGATGCCCGGCTTCCCGCGCGCCTAAAATCGCGCGCCCGAGATCAATGCCGGCCATGGACCGGCCCGAACCTTTGGCCACGCCGCCATCGAGCGCGACGACACAGGCGGGGCGGTCATAGCGCTCCCGCAAGCGGCCGGCGACAATGCCGATCAGGAACCCGACGAGCCCGCCGAAGACAACCGCGAAGCCCACAGCACTGTCGCTGCCGCAGCTGCACTTGTTCGTGCACGCCGGGCACGGCGCACAGGCGGAAGCTGCCGGAGTGGTCGCCTT
>JAIEMI010000036.1 GCA_019752235.1 Rhodospirillaceae bacterium | reverse complement strand
CAGAGCAAAAAGAAACGGTATTCGATGTCCTGCCGAAGGACGTGCTGGGTCGATTGACGGAAGATCAGGCGGGCCTGCAAAAAGCCGCGCAGAACGTGGCCATGAAAGCCCCCGTGGGCGAAACCATCTTCTGGCACGTCGACGGCCGCGAAGGCACCGTCACGACCGAGACCGAAAGCGTCATGGGCGGATTTAATTGCCGAACCTTCGTGCAAACCATCGCGCTGGAGGACTACTTCGACAAAGCGTCCCTGACGGCCTGCCGCAATGCGAGCGGCGCCTGGATGACGTCGTTCTAGCGATGACCCCATGAACACCTTCGGCACAGGGTCGCCACAACAGCAGACCGAAACCAGCATGCGGGCGAAGCCGGGCGAGCTGCTGCACCGCGAGCCTTTCGGCAAGGATAAGGTGATTTTTCAGGAGGGCCATGACGGCACCGACGCCTTCATCCTGGAATCCGGGCGCGTCGGCGTTTTCAAGATGACGAACGGCAAGCCGGTCCGCCTCGGCGTGCTGGAAAAAGGCGCGATGTTCGGCGAGATGGCAGCTATCACCGGCGCCCGGCGCAGCGCCACCACCATCGCGCTGGAGCCTAGCGTGGTGGTGCGCATCTCCAAAACAACCATCCAGCAAAAACTCGGATCATGCGATCCCTTCATCAAGGCGCTGGTCGCGATTTTGATCAACAACCTCAGCCGCGTGAACGAGCGTTACGCCACCACCAATACCGTGGCCGAAAAACTGCTGTCGGACCTGAAGGCCGCCCAAGCGATCAAGGACGTGCCCGCCGCGGAGACCGAGACACCGCCGGCGACACCGTCCGAGCCCGGCGACAAAACCGGCCCGCGCGGCAAGGACGGCGGCGCACCTTAAGGCACTGCTGGTCGCGGACAGCGGGCGTGCTATACCTCCTCATCCCTCCATTACACGGCTTCGATCATGCTGCTTGCCTTGCTATCGCCGGCCAAGAAACTGGACTTCGGCCCCACCCCCGCTTTCGTGAAACCGACAACGCCGGTCTTGGCTAAAGACACCGCGCTGCTGGCAGCGCGGGCCAAGAAATTGACGCGCGAAGATCTCCGGCGCCTGATGGATATCAGTCCCAAACTGGCCGATCTGAATTATCAGCGCTTTCAAAGTTTCGACGTGACCGGGGGCGGCGAAAGCAAACCCGCGATCTACGCCTTCAACGGCGACGTTTATATGGGATTTCAAGCCAAGACACTGGACAAGGACGACATCGCTTTCGCGCAAAAGCATGTCGCCATTCTCTCGGGCCTCTATGGCCTGCTGCGGCCTTTGGACGCGATCCAGCCCTACCGCCTGGAGATGGGTTCACGGGTCGATACGGCGCGGGGCAAAGATCTCTACGCCTTTTGGCGCGAGAATCTGACGGCGCACATCAACGGCGTCACCGCCAAGATGAAAGCACCGACGGTGATCAACCTCGCGTCCGGCGAATACTGGGGCGCGGTTGACGAGAACGCGCTGAAGGCGCCGGTGATTCATGCGGCTTTCAAGGAAATCAAAAACGGCAAGGCCACGATTGTCAGTTTCCTGGCAAAAAAGGCGCGCGGCATGATGGCGCGTTATATCGTGCAGCACCGCCTAACAGCGCCGGAGGAGATCAAAGCTTTCGATGCGGACGGCTATGCCTTCGACGCCAAGGCTTCCACTAAGACCACCTGGGTTTTCAGCCGCAAGGCGCGGTAGCCGCGCCATGGTCGGCACTCCCGAAGAGATCAAGCGTCACCTCGGCCTGCTGCGGCGGCGCGACAAGCGCATTTCCCATGCGATTAAATTCGCGGGCTTCCCCGAACCGCGCGTCATCGGCCCCGGCTTCGCCACTCTGATCCGCATCATCGGCGATCAGCAGGTGTCCACGGCTGCGGGCGCGGCCATCTACGCCAAACTGAAACGCAATGCCGGAGGCCGGGTTACCGCCGCGCGGTTGTTGGGTCTCGGCGAAAACGGCATGCGCGCGAGCGGTTTTTCGGGCCAGAAAACGCGTTACGCCTTGGGGCTCGCCGAAGCGGTGGATGCGGGCACACTGAATTTGAAAGCCCTTGAACGCGCCGACGACGACACCGTGCGCGCCACGCTGACCGCTTTTAAAGGCATCGGCGATTGGACCGCGGACATTTACCTGATGTTCGGCATGGGCCGGCACGATGTGTGGCCCGTGGGCGATCTTGCGTTACAGCTCGCGATTCAACACCTTCACGAACTTGAAACACGGCCCACGGCCAAAGACCTTATCGTCATTGGGGAGATGTGGCGGCCCTACCGTTCCAGCGCCTCACTTTTGCTGTGGCGTTATTACGGCGCGGCGCGCGCCGTCAAAAAACCGAAAACAAACTGAAAAATTCTTGGAATTTTTCTGATGTGTCCCCGTCAAAAAAGCTTTCGATTTTTTTTATCTCCCGTTCATCGTGCTGCAAAGCAGCATCTCTAGGATCGGTCCCGTAGGGGATTTGACTTAGTCGTAAGCGGCGGGATTTCAGCACATTCGTCCGTGCGCGGGCACGCTTTTGCCCGGCCTCGCGCTTGCGTCCATCAACAGGAGATGATGACCATGCGCTTCCGCTCTTCATTGGCTGCCAATACCAGCCTGCTTGCTCTGACCGTCGCGTCCGCGTTCGTACTGACGCCCGGCGCGGCCAACGCCCAATCGTCGGGTACGTTGCAGATCGAAGAGATGGTCGTCTCTTCCCGCAGAATCAATGAAAACCTCGCCGGCCTCATGGCCGAAGAACAGGTGGCCAAGTCGCGTTCGTCGGTGACCCAGGAATACCTGGAAACCCAGCAGGCCGGCCAATCGATCATGCAGTCGATCAACCTGCTGCCCGGCGTGAACTTCACCAACAACGACCCTTACGGTTCCAGCGGCGGCAACATCCGCCTGCGCAGCTTCGACGGCAACCGCGTCTCGGTGACCTTCGACGGCGTGCCGCTGAACGACAGCGGCAACTACGCGATTTTCACCAACCAGCTTCTGGACCCTGAAATCATTGAACGCACGACGGTCAACCTTGGCACGACCGACGTCGACAGCCCGACGGCATCGGCCACCGGCGGCACCGTCAACATTCAGAGCCGCCGCCCGTCCGACACGCTGAAGTTCACGCTAGCGCCGTCCTATGGCAGCAATAATTACCGCCGTTTCTTCGGCAGCGTCGACAGCGGCGCCTTCGGTCCTTGGGACACTACCGCCTTCATGGCGGTTTCTTATCAGAAGTACGACAAGTTCAAAGGTCCGGGCAGCCTTGAGAAGTGGCAGATCAACGGCAAAGTGCTTCAGGAATGGGGCGACAAAAACTTCGTCAGTCTCGGCGTGCACTACAATCGCAACCGCAATAACGCTTACCGCGGCGTCAGCCTCGCGGAAATCGCGCAGTTCGGTTACTTCTTCGATTACTTCGCCTCTTGCGGCACCGACGCCCCGACCGCCGGCGTTGCGGATAACGAAAACGCGGGCATCGCCAACGACCCGAGCAGCACGGCGAGTTGCATCAACTACATCGGTCACCGCATCAACCCGTCGAACACGGGCAACATCCGTATGCAGTCGAGCTTTGCATTGACCGACACCCTGCGCCTCAACGTCGATCCCAGCTATCAGTACGTGCTGGCGACCGGCGGCACGGCCACCACCGCCATCGCCGAAAACACCGGCCGCTTGCGCGGCGCCGGCACCATCGCCACGCAGCCGGGCGGCGTTGACCTCAACGGCGACGGCGATCTGCTGGACACCATCCGGCTCTACGGTCCCTCGGTCACCAACACGCATCGTTACGGCGTGACCGCCTCGGTGATCTGGCAGGCGCTGGAAGACCACGTCGTCCGCGTCGCTTATACCCTGGACTACGGCCGTCACCGCCAGACCGGCGAATACGCCCGTCTGTTGGCCAGCGGCGACCCGATCGCCTTGTTCCCCGGCCGCGATGGCCGCTTGGGCGTGCAATCGGTCGACGGCGTAGACCTGCGGTTCCGCGACCGTTTCTCGATCGCTTCACTGAACCAGGTCGCGGCCAACTATGACGGCAAGTTCTTTGACGGCATCGTGCGTGTCTCGGCCGGCTTGCGTGCGCCATACTTCCACCGCGAACTGAACCAGTACTGCTATACGCAAACGCCGAATACCGCCTATTGCACCACGCAGACCCCGGGCACTCCGGACGCCAATGGCTTTGTGAACTTCCCGGCGCCGGCTTCGGGCGCTGCGACGCGCTACTTGCCGCCGTTCGCCGGCACCAAGAACTACGACAAGATTCTTCCGAACGCCGGCATCGTGCTGCGTCCGTTCGGTGAGGACCACTCGTTCTACGTCAGCTACGCCGAGGGCCTGTCGGCGCCGCGCACCGACAACCTGTACACCGCCGTGCCGATCGGCGTGCAGCCGGAAACCACGAAGTCTTACGACCTCGGTTACCGTTTCCAAACGCCGGGCTTCATGGCGACGGCGACCGTCTGGAAGACCGACTTCGACAACCGCATCGTGACGTCCTTCGATCCGGTCCTGTTGACCAGCCTCGACCGCAACGTCGGCCCGGTGGAGATTTGGGGTGTCGACGGCGAAGTGGGCACCAGCCCCTTCGAAGATTTCACGGTCTACGGTTCGTTCTCCTACAACCACAGCAAAGTGCTGAACAACATCGCTTTCAACGCCACCACGACGACGCCGACCGCCGGCAAGCGCTTGGTGGAAACGCCGGATTGGACGTTCTCGGTGCGCGGCGAATACAAGATCGACGCCTGGACCCTGGGCGCTCAGTTGAAATACGTCGGCGACCGCTTCGCCACGGACGTCAACGACGAACTGGCGCCGTCCTACACGCTGGTCGACGCCAATCTGCGCTATGACCTGGCCGGCCTCGGCCTCGATACCGCGTATTTCCAACTCAACGTCTCCAACATCTTCGACAAGAAGTACCTGGGCAGCATCTCGACCCGCGTGGCTGCCAATCCCGCGACGCCGGGCTTCAGCGGCGCGCCGACCTACAACGTCGGCGCCCCCCGCACGGTCCAGGGTTCGCTCCACATCGAGTTCTAAAGCCTCAAACACCCCGGATACAAAAAAGGGCGGACCGCAGGGTCCGCCCTTTTTCTTTCGCGTATCCGAATATCGTCAGGCCGCTTGCGGCCCCGGCTTACCGTTTTCGACCACGAAGCTTTTCATGGTGCTGAACACACCTTCCCGGACGCGGACGTTGTCCACGACGCGCAGATCCGTCCGCCAGGTGTCCTTGGTGACATCGCACATGACGTATCCGCGCCTGGTATCGTCACAAAACTTGATGTGCGGATTTTCCGGCAACAGCGAGTTGAACAGCTTGGTGTTGAAGCTTTCAGAACTGATCGACGTGCCGACAAACTCCGACATCAGCGTCGCCGAGGCGGGGTCGGTCTCGTTATCCTTCACATCCGATACGAAGAACGAATGGATGTCGCCGGCCAACGTGACGACGTTCGGAATATTGCGCTGCTTAATCATGTCCAAGAGCTTACGGCGCGCGGACGGATAGCCGCCCCAACTGTCGGTGAACACGCCGCGTTGCGGCCCCAGTATTTGATCGAAGCTGGTGAACATCAGGGCGTGGGCCAGGACATTCCAGGCGGTATTGGATTTGGCAAAACCATTCTTCATCCAGGTTTCCTGAGCTTTACCAAACATTGTGCGATTGGGGTCGAAGTACTCGGCGCATTCGGCAATATCAACCACGCGGCCGGCCTTCTTTTCGGGCGACTGACACGGGATGGGATCGCGGTATTGACGGCCATCGGTGATGTTGAACTCCGCCAGATCACCGAAATAAAAACGCTGATAGAGGCTGAGCTGGCTGCCGTCGAAAGCGGCGTAGGGCCTGAGCGGCATATGTTCATAGTAAGCCTTGTAGGCCGCAAGCTTGCGCGCGAGGAACTCTTTCGGGTCGGGCATGGTCTCGGACTCGTTTCGCGAATAGTCGTTGGCGACTTCATGATCGTCCCAGGTGACAAACCATGGGCAGTGGGCATGAGCCGCCTGCAAATCCGGGTCCATTTTGTAGGCCGCGTGATAGGCCCGGTAGCCTTCCAGCGTCACCGGCTCCGGCCCCGGATGGTGGCGTACCGGCGTACCCCAGGAAGACTCATAGATGTAATCGCCCAGGTGCAGCATGAAGGCCGGATCCTGCTTCATCATATCGCGATAGGCGGTGAAGTAGCCTTGCTCCAGGTGCGAACATGACGCAAACGCGAAACGCAGACGATCCACTGGCATGCGCGGCGTCGGCAGCGTCAGAGCGCGGCCCGTGCGGCTGACTGCGGGCCCGCAATGAAACCGGTAATAATATTGGTGATGCGGCGCGAGGCCGCGCACATCGACGTGCACGCTATGCGCCATGTCGGGGCGCGCCATGACATTCCCGCGCGCGACGATTTTTTTCATAGCCTCATCGGTTGCGACTTCCCAGGCAACCTGAATGGCCTCGGGCGGCAAGGCTTCGGGGTCGAAGGGGTCGGGCGCGAGACGGGTCCAGATCACAAAGCCGTCGGCCACCGGGTCGCCGCTGGCGACACCGAGCTGAAACGGATCATTGAGGAAGACCGGCGCCGCCAACGCACGTTTGACGGGCCCAAGACCGGCGGCGGAGGCCGCCGCCCAGAGGGCCGCACCACGCAAGAGGGTGCGCCGCGAGGGCTGATAGAAAGGCATGAATTCCCCACCTCAGACGAGGTAACACACTGAAAACCTATCATATGTGGCGCACACCCCGCGCGGCGGTGAAATATCGATGACGCTCCCGCGCGAGGCTTGGGCGACCGCGCCCGATGCTTCGGTACTCACCCGGAAAAATGGCGGATTTCCGCCGTTTCATAGCCCCTTAAGAGCCCGGAAAAGCACTTTGCCTTTGCCCGCAGGCCCCCTATTCTCCCTGCCCTTATCCGACCTGCGGTCCGGTTTTCCGGCCGCGCCCAACTGAAGGAAGCCTGACCCGTGACCAATACCAACGCCGCACAGGGCGCGCCCAAGGACGATGCTCCGCCGATGTTCTATTCACGCATCGAGGCGCTGGTACCGACGACTCACAAAGATTTCAAGATCCGCCCCGAAACCGACTTCACTTTCGCCGCGCAGACCAACACCGTGCCGCTGACCGTGCCGGAGTTCGCCATGGTCGCGCGCCATTATCCCATCATGCTGCTGGGCGACGACCTGGTGCCCACGGCGGCGCTGGGCTTCAATCCCAGCCAAAACCTGTTCGTGAACGACAAAGGCGAGTGGGAACTGGGCGTGTATGTTCCGGCATATGTGCGCCGCCATCCCTTCATCCTG
>JAIEMI010000146.1 GCA_019752235.1 Rhodospirillaceae bacterium | reverse complement strand
ACGACGCGCCGCCGCTGCTGGTGGTCAAAGGTAAAGTCGAAACCCTCGCCGCGCCGCTCATCGCCATTGTCGGCGCGCGCAACGCCTCGGTGAACGGACGCAAGTTCGCGCGCATGCTGGCGGCCGATCTGGCCAAGGCCGGATGGACCGTCATCTCGGGCATGGCGCGCGGCATCGACGGCGCCGCCCATGAGGGCGCCCTGACTGCCGGGTCCACGGTCGCCGTCCTGGCCGGCGGAACCGACGTCATCTACCCGCCCGAGCACCGCGACCTTTACGCCCGCATCGCCGAGACCGGGGCCGTCATCTCCGACATGCCGCCCGGCACCGAACCCCAGGCCCCGCTTTTCCCGCGCCGCAACCGGATTATCTCCGGCGCCAGCCAGGGTGTGGTGGTCGTGGAAGCCACCCCGCGTTCCGGCTCCCTCATCACCGCCCGCTATGCCGCCGACCAAGGACGGGAGGTTTTTGCCGTTCCTGGGTCGCCTTTGGACCCCCGGGCCCATGGTCCTAACGGCTTGATTCGGGACGGCGCTGTATTAGTACAATCTGTGGATGATATTTTATCTACTTTACCCACCATAAGTGCATCACCTGCGAATTTTTCTTCGTCCCGCGCGATGGCTTCGCAAGCCATTGATATTCCGACCGAAAACAACACCCCTGCCGCACGTCAAAAGATCGAAGCGGCCCTGGGCCCAACCCCTGCTGCTGTTGACGAACTGTTGAGGCAGTGCCAAGTGTCACCCGCCGTTTTGGCCGCCGTTCTCCTGGAGTTGGAGCTGGCCGGACGGTTGGAGCGGTTGCCCGGCAACCGGGTGGCGTTAATCGGAACGGTTTGAATTTTTTAACTTTTCCGCGCTAACAGCCAGAATTCACACGCCACGGAGAACCCGGGATGCGGCCTCGCCGCCAGGGTTACGGTGCGCGGAATGGGACTTTATAGGACGCTAAAATGAAGGTCGTGATCGTCGAATCTCCGGCCAAAGCCAAAACCATCAACAAGTATCTTGGGGATGGCTTCAAGGTGCTGGCGTCCTACGGCCACATCCGTGATTTGCCGCCTACAGACGGCTCGGTCCGTCCCGACGAAGACTTCGCCATGGACTGGGAAGTCGACGCCGGTTCGCAGAAACACATTAAAGAGATCGTCGATGCCGTGAAGGGCTCCGACGGCGTCATCCTCGCCACCGATCCGGACCGCGAGGGCGAAGCCATCTCCTGGCACGTGCAGGACGAGCTTACCCGCCGTAAGGCCATTAAGGCCGGCATGTCGGTCAAGCGCGTCACCTTTAACGCCATCACCAAGAACGCCGTGCTGGAAGCGATGCGGCATCCGCGCGATGTCGACCAGCAGTTGGTGGACGCCTACCTCGCCCGCCGCGCCCTCGACTATCTCGTCGGCTTCACCCTCTCGCCGGTGCTGTGGCGCAAACTGCCGGGCTCCAAGTCCGCGGGCCGCGTACAGTCGGTCGCCTTGCGTCTGATCTGCGAGCGCGAGCTGGAAATCGAGAAGTTCAAGGCGGAAGAATACTGGACCGTCGGCGCCGACATGAGCACCGATAAGTCCGAGAAGTTCATCGCCCGCCTGACGCACTTCCAAGGTAAGAAGCTCGACAAGTTCGACCTGAACGATGCCGCCAAGGCCGAAGCCGCCGCCGCAGCTGTGCGCGCCGGCAAGTTCACGGTGACTGCGGTCGAGAAAAAGACCAAGCAGCGCCGCCCCTACGCGCCGTTTACTACCTCGACCCTGCAGCAGGATGCTTCGCGCCGCCTCTATTTCTCGGCGCGCCAGACCATGGACATCGCCCAGAAGCTCTACGAAGGCTTCGACATCGGCGGCGAGACCGTGGGTCTCATCACTTATATGCGTACCGACGGCGTGCAGATGGACGGCGATGCCATCAACAGCATTCGCGGCCTCATCGGCGAGCGTTACGGCAAGAAATTCGTGCCGGAGACGGCCCGCGTCTATAAGAGCAAAGTCAAGAACGCGCAGGAAGCCCACGAAGCCATCCGCCCGACCGATGTGCGCCGCACGCCGGACAGCGTCGCTCACGTGCTCTCGCCCGACCAGCTGAAACTCTACGAGCTGATCTGGAAGCGCACCATGGCGAGCCAGATGGAATCCGCCGTGCTCGATCAGGTCGCCGTGGTCTCATCCACCGCCGATCAGCAGACGCAGTTGCGCTCCAGCGGTTCGACCATCGTCTTCAAAGGTTACATGGAAGTGTACGACGACACCTCCGCCGCCGCGCTTGCGCCCGGGGAAGGTGAAGCCGACGCTGAAGAAGCCATGGGCAATCTGTTGCCCGCCATGACCGAAGGCCAGAAGCTGGGCGTCGAGACCGTGACACCGGAACAGCACTTCACCCAGCCACCCCCGCGCTTCTCGGAAGCCAGCCTGGTGAAGTCGCTGGAAGAAAAAGGCATCGGCCGCCCGTCGACCTACGCCTCCATCATCCAAGTGTTGCAGGACCGCAAATATGTCCGCATGGATAACCGCCGCTTCATTCCTGAAGACCGCGGCCGCGTGGTCATCGCCTTCCTGGAAAGCTTCTTCGGCCGCTATGTCGAATACAATTTCACCGCCGATCTCGAAAACCAGCTCGACGAAATTTCCAGCGGCAATCTCGACTGGAAAAAGGTTCTGGCCGACTTCTGGCGCGATTTCATCGGCGCCATCGACGGCACCAAGGATCTGACACGCACGGCTGTTATCGATGCGCTCGATGCGTTGCTCGAACCTCACCTGTTCCCGGTGAAGGCCGACGGCGCCAATCCGCGCAAGTGCCCGGCCTGTGCCGATGGCCGCATCGGTCTGAAGTTCGGCAAGTTCGGCGCCTTCATCGGCTGCAGCAAATACCCCGAATGCCGCTACACCCGTCCGCTCGGCGCGCCGGAACCCGGCGAAGGCCAAGTGCTGGACGGCCCGAAGGAACTGGGCTTCGATCCCAAGACCGGCCTCAAGATCACGTTGCGTGTCGGCCCTTACGGCCCTTACGTGCAGTTGGGTGGCGAGGAAGTCGCGCCCGCGCCGCCGCCCGCGCCGGTCGAGGCCGAGGACGTCAGCGCCGACGGCAAAAAGAAGCGCAAAAAGAAAGTCGTCAAAGACAAACCCAAGCGCGCGTCGCTGCCCAAGGGGACCGACATCAATGATGTCGACCTCGAACGCGCCCTGAAGCTGCTGTCGCTGCCGCGTGAAGTCGGCCCCGAACCGACCACCGGCGAAATAATTCTCGCCGGTATCGGCCGTTTCGGGCCTTACCTCAAAATTGGCGCGCGCTATCAATCGTTGCCCAAGGACGACGACGTTCTCGAAATCGGCCTCAACCGCGCCGTCGTGGTGCTGGCCGAGGGCGCGGAACGCGCCGCCAAACGCGGCGCCGGCGCCGGCGCCAAGAACATCGGCAATCATCCGGAAGACGGACGCGCCATTACATTGCGTTCAGGCCGCTTCGGATCCTATGTGCAGCACGGCCAAATCCGCGCTACACTGCCGAAGGATATCGACGCTGCAACATTGAGTGTCGATTCCGCCGTTGCTCTGCTGATCGCCAAAGCCGCCAAGGGCGGCGCGGGCGTGAAAGCCCCCAAGAGCAAAATCGCCAAGGCCGACGCGCCGGTCGCCAAAGCCGCTAAAGCGGCGAAGGCCACCAAGGCCAAGGCTCCCCCTAAGGCCAAAGCCCGCGCCAAGACGACGAAAGCCGCTGCTGAATAACGCTCCACTGTCGTCCCCGCGAAAGCGGGGATCCACCGTACAAAGTGCGCCAAGCCAAAGTTTGTGGCACCATGGATCCCGGGTCTCGCTATGCTCGCCCGGGATGACGAGCACGTTTTATTCGCGGTTATATGAAACCTCCCTCTCAAAAGAAGAACACCATCTCCAATGCACTCCCCAGCAAGGACGAGATCCTTGCATTCATCCGCGATTCCAAAACCCAAGTCGGCAAGCGCGAGATCGCGCGGGCCTTTAACATCAGGGGCCCGGCGAAAATCGCCCTCAAGGCCCTTCTCAAAACCCTGCACATCGAAGGCGACGTCGAACGCGGCAAAGGCCGCCGGCTCGGGACCGTCGGCGCCCTGCCGCCGGTCGATGTCATCGAGATCACCCACACCGACCGCGACGGCGACCTGTTCGCCAGGCCGGTGAAGTGGGACTCCACCGCACCGCCCCCGCACATCCTGGTCGTACAGCCCAAGACCCGCGGCGCCCGCCCCGGCAAATATAAGTCGCTGACGGTTGGCGTGGGCGACCGCGTACTGGCGAAGCTTTTTCCCGCCGGCGACGACACCTACGAAGCCCGGCCCATCAAGAAAGTCGCCGCGGCGCAAGCGCGCCTCATTGGCGTCTTTGAGTCCGACGGCACGCGCCACAGTCTGAAACCCGTCGACAAAAAGTTCCGCGAGGAAGTCGTCATCGCCCGCAACGATACCGGCAGCGCGGAGCCCGGAGATCTTGTCGCCGTGGAAGTTTTCGACATTCCCAAGTTCGGCCCGCAGCGCGCCAAGGTCATCGAACGCCTGGGCGAAATGAACGCGGCCAAGAACCTCAGCCTCATCGCCATCCATCAGCAAGGCATCCCGCATGTCTTCAGCGAAAGCGCGCTGAAACAGGCTAGGGACGCTAAGGCCGCGCCGCTGGGCGACCGTGTTGACCTGCGCCAAGTCCCGCTCATCACGATCGACGGCGAAGACGCCCGCGACTTCGACGATGCCGTATTCGCCGAACCCGATACCGATCCGAAAAATCCCGGCGGCTGGCATCTGCTGGTGGCCATCGCCGATGTCGCCTGGTACGTGCGCGCCGGTGACGCACTGGATAAGGATGCCTATGTGCGCGGCAACTCGGTCTATTTCCCCGATCGCGTCGTGCCGATGCTGCCCGAAGAACTCTCCAACGGCTGGTGCTCGCTGAAGCCGCACGAAGACCGTGGCGTGCTGGCAGCGCATATGTGGATCAACGCCGAAGGCAAAGTGCTCCGTCATAAGATCATCCGCGGCCTTATGCACTCCGCTGCGCGCCTGACCTACAACCAGGTTCAGGCCGCGCGCGACGGCAATCCCGACGAGATGACAAAGCCGCTGATGGAAAAGGTCATCGCGCCGCTTTACGGCGCTTACGCCGCGCTCGATAACGCCCGCGCCAAACGCGGCACGCTTGAACTCGACATCACGGAGCGCAAGATCATTGTCGATCGCGAAACCGGCAACATCCTCGGCGTCGAACCGCGCGCCCGCTACGACAGCCACAAGCTGATCGAGGAATTCATGATCGCCGCCAACGTCGCGGCGGCGGAAACCCTCGCGGCCTCGCCGTACCCTTGCGTCTATCGTATCCACGACCGCCCCGATCCGGAGCGCATCGAAGGTTTGCAGGAAGCACTGCAAACGCTCGACCTCAAGTTCCCCAATCCCGGCGAGGCGCGCCCGGCCGACTTCAACCGCGTGCTAAAACAAGTGCGCGGCGGCCCCAACGAGAACATGGTCAATACGCTCGTCCTGCGTACACAAGCGCAGGCGGTTTATAGCCCTGAAAATATTGGGCACTTCGGCCTGGGCCTCAAAAAATACGGCCACTTCACCTCGCCGATCCGGCGTTATTCGGACCTTCTTGTGCACCGCGCACTTATTGCCGCCAATAAACTTGGCGAGGGCGGCTGGAATCCCAAGCAGGATCCCGATCTTGTGGGCATCTGCGAATACATCTCCATGACCGAGCGCCGCGCAGCACTTGCGGAACGCCAGACCGTGGACCGTTTCACCGCCGCCTACCTCTCCGACCGTACAGGGGCGGTTTTCCGCGGCCGTATCAGCGGAGTCAGCCGTTTCGGCCTGTTCGTCAACCTCGACGAAACCGGGGCGGACGGCATTTTGCCCATGCGAAATCTGCCTCAGGACTTCTACGACCTGGACGAAAAGGGCCACCGCGTTGTCGGACGGCGCCGCGGCATGCAATTACGGGTTGGCGATGTCATCGACGTGAAACTGCTCGAAACCAACATGGTAGCGGGCGGCATCGTCTTCGAATATTCTGGCCGGGTCGATACGGGCCGGGATGACCGGCCCTTACGGCAAGATAAGTTCCGGCGTGAGCAATCTGGGCGCCCTAAACATAAGGGGCCGCCGCGGGGGTCAAAACGCCGGAAGCGCTAGGGCGTTCGAGGCACTTTGTTTCGGGAGGAGCATCTGTCAGGTTTTGTCCGAAAGCTCACGACGCTCACGGCGGTGTTCGCCGTCGCCACCGTTCTAGGCGCTTGCGCAACTTCAGTCCCCGATCCCGACCGCCTCTACAGCGGACGCCGCATCAAGGTCGATGGCCTCGATATCTACGCCATGAACGCGGTCTTCATCAAAGGCTTCAGCGAGGTCAAGGACCGCGCTTTCCAAGAGCCCGAGATCGACCGCCTGTTCCTCACCGGCCTCGATGGCCTCAAGACCATCGATCCCGACGTGCATGTCATGCCGCACAATGGCCGCCTCTTTTTGAAGTATAAGGACGAGAAGCCGGTCGATCTGGGCCCGGCGCCGCGCGGCAACATCCCCGCCTGGAGCCGCACCGCCATCCTCACCGTGCTGGCCGGCCGCAAGGCGTCGCCGCTGATGAAACTCGCCGACGAGGAACAGCTTTATAAAGTCGTCTTCACCGGCGCGCTGTCGCTGCTGGACCCGTTCTCGCGCTACGCCAGCCGCCAGGACGCGGCACGCAATCGCCTGGTCCGCGACGGCGTCATCGGCCTTGGCGTACGTGTCGATCTGGTACCCGACGGCGCATTGATTCAATCCATTGTCCGTGGCGGCCCCGGCGACATCGCGGGCCTCAACATCAACGATGTCATCCTCACCGCCGACGGCGCCGCGCTCACCAATCAGTCACTCATGGATGTCCGCCGCCGCCTCGACGGCACCACCGGCTCACCGGTGCAGCTGACCGTACGGCGGCCCGGCGAGTCCGAAATCAGGATCATCACCGCCGTACGCGATCTGATCGTACCCGATACCGTCACCGCCACCATCGTCGACAATGTCGCTGAACTGCGTATCCGCAGCTTCAACCAGCGCACCGCTCACGCCGTCGAGCGCGCTGTCGCCGCCGTGAAGCGCGAAAGCGGCGGCAAATTGCGCGGCATCGTGCTCGATATGCGCGGCGATCCCGGCGGGCTGCTCGATCAGGCCATCGAGATCGCCGATCTGTTTTTGGATCACGGCACCATCGTCACCCTGCACGGCCGCCACGCCGGATCGCAGCAGTATTACGCCGCGCACCGTGGCGACATCGCGGTCGTGATTCCCATGGCTGTTGTTGTTGATGGCAAATCGGCATCGGC
>JAIEMI010000112.1 GCA_019752235.1 Rhodospirillaceae bacterium | reverse complement strand
GATGACCGGCGGTTTTTCGCGCCGCTGCTCGGGCGTGAGGGGCGAGCGTGGCGAACCTTTTTTGATCATCGTGTTCCACAGCTTCGCGAAGTCCCGGACGGCGTAAAGGCCATCAATACGGCGCCTGATGTCTTCAGGCAGGCTTTCATAAGCAAGGTACATGCCGGCGAATTCCGTGTCGCCCAAGGGCTGCCCGTCTTCGTGCGGCACTTCAACCGCGTAAAGGCCAGTCGCGTGGCCGGGCACCTGGCTGTAAGACATGTCGGTGTGCCAATCTTGACCGGCGTCGCCAAGCCCGATCGGCTTACCGTCTTTCACGATATTGGAAATAATCATGATCTCGGGCGTGTCGCCGGTCATGCCTTTTGACGCGACGTTCACCGAGAGCGGTCCAATGCGGCTGGTGAAGGCGACGTGTTGAGCGTCCGTAAGGCTCTGGTCGCGAAAGCACAGCACGCCATGGCGCGCCAGGGCATCGATGATCGCCGCCAATTCCTCACCTGAAACCGACTTAAGATCGATGCCCTCGACGATCGCTCCGAGAGGTGCGGTTTTATTTGGCGTCAGTTTCATTACGCTTCCTACTCACCCGTGCAGGCATTTTAGCAGCGAATCAAAGCTATCTCGATCCGCCTGCTGTGAAACACGCGCCTGTGCGGCGGCCTGAAACCCGTGATACGCGCCGGGATAGACGTGCAGCTCGACGGGCACCCCCGCACGGCTCAAGCGATGCGCGTAGTCCATGTTCTCTTCCAGGAAGAGATCGAGAGCCCCCACCGCTATGTAGGTCGGCGGCAGCTTCGATAGATCATCGGCGCGTGATGCAGCCGCATAAGGCGAAACATCGCCGCGCCCAGGTTCCTGGCCGAGCAGCGCGCGCCAGCCGAACAGATTATGCTCTTGCGTCCATACAAACTCGCCCACGTAAGGATTGAGGTCCGTGCGAATAGCGGTACGGTCATCAATCATCGGATAGATAAAATGCTGGAACGCGAGCGGTGGGCCATTCTTATCGCGGGCGTAAAGCGCCACGCCGGCGGCAATTCCACCCCCGCCGCTTTCTCCCTTGATCCCGATCCTGGCAGGATCGACATCGAGAGCAAGCGCATTGGCGTTCAACCACACCAGCACCGCATACACATCATGTAAGGCCGCCGGATAAGGCGCCTCCGGCGCAAGCCGGTAGTCCACGGAAACGATGACGCAGTTGAGTTTCGACGCCAATATCCGGTTCTCAACATCCCTCATTTCGGGAGCGCCCATGACGAAGCCGCCGCCATGGACATGCACAAAAGCTGGAAGGCGATGAGACCTGCCGCGCGGCTTATACATGAGGATCCGTATGGGAGCCGCGCCAAATATGCTGTCCACATGCATCTCGGACACGCCCAGATCGGGGAGATCCGGCTTTGGCGTAGCGGCAGCGAGTTTGTGGATAAAGGCGCGGCTCTTTGGAAGCGCTTCGTCGGACAACTTCAAACGCGGGCGTTGCTCGAGAGCCTCCCGCAGCTCGGCATCTACAAAATCGATTGTGCTCATGTCGATACCGCGGGGGGCAAGAGCTCGTAACTCGGAAAGCCGCCCTCTACTTCGGCGGAGCATGCATCGTGATAACGCTTGAATCCGCCGCAATACACCATGAACACCCGCGGCTTACCCGGAACATTCGCGCCGGAATACCAGCTCTTTGTTGTCAGCGCGCCGGGCCGCCGTTTCGCGGATTGTAAAGTTTCCTCCCGCCAACGCTTCTGCGAATCGGCGCGCGGGTGAATGCGGGCGCTCCCCCGCTCTTCAAGCCAGGATACCGTGTCGAAAATGAAGTCGATCTGCTGTTCAGCCAGCGTCGCCATATTGGAAAAAACCGACGGCGACATGGCGCTCGACGGCAGAAACAGATTTGGGAACCCGTTGACCATGGTGCCGAGGTAGTTCATCGGCCCATCGGCCCATGCCTGCTTCATGCTCAACCCGTTCATGCCGGTAATATCGATGGCCAAAACAGGACCGGACATGGCGTCAAATCCGGTTGCATAAATGATGACGTCGAGAGGAATAGTCTCGGCGGACGTTGTGATGCCGTCGCGCGTAACGCTCTCGATAGGCGTTTCGCGCAGACACACGAGTTTGACGTTGGGCTCATTAAACGTCTGGAAGTATATATCGCTTTGGCAAACGCGCTTGCCGCCGAGAGGATGATCCCACGGCACCAAACGATGCGCCGTCCGCGGGTCGCGCACCAGCTCGCGTATCTTCCCGCGAACAAAATCCGATATCGCCGCGTTGGCCTCCGGCAAATGCGCGTCCCAAAAGGCTAAAGCGACATAGTGGCCTTCCCACGCCCGCTCCAGCGCCGCCAGGCGCCCGGCTTCGTCAAGTTCGTGGAAACGGTGCTTCCCAATATTGAGAGGCTGATTGCCGCCGTATGTCTGCCGCAGCTTGCCGCGCACCGCGTCCGGATTTTCACGCAGTGAAGACACAATCGCGGGATTCATCGGCCCCGCAAGTGTTGGGACCACGTAGTTGGCCGTGCGTTGAAACACGTGCACGTCGCGCGCGACTTTCGCGACCTCCGGAATGACCTGCACGCCCGAGGATCCGGTGCCGATGACGCCGACTCGTTTACCGCGGAAATCTACGACTTTGTCCTTCGGCCAATACGAGGTGAAGTACATCTCTCCGGCGAAATTCTGCACACCCTCGATGTCGGGCGTCTTCGGCTCCGACAGCGCTCCGATAGCGAGGATCAGATACCGGCACAGCACCGTTTCGTTTGCCCCAGTCTCCTTTGCCAAAGTCTCCTTTGCCAAAGTCTCGACGGCCCATAGCCCCGTATCATCGGAATACGTGGCCGATCGCACCGTTGTATTGAAGGAGATGAGATCGACGATGCCGCAGTGTTCAGCGGCAAAACGGAGATATCGCTGGATTTCCTCCTGGCCCGCGCAAACATTCGACCAGTTCCATTGCCGCACGACCTCACGGTCAAAAAAATATGCGTAATAATAGCTGGCAACGTCGCAACGCGCCCCGGGATAGGAATTCCAGTACCAGGTACCGCCAACATCGGGCGCTTTTTCAAAGCCGCGCACGTGAAAGCCGCGGCGGCGCGCCTCCCTGAGCGCGTAAATTCCCGCAAATCCGGAACCAACGACGATCACGTCGCAGTCGGGAATCATTTTGTCGCTCGCCTTTCCCATCGAGCTTTTCCTCCCGGATCGCTCAGACCGCGGCTTTATACCGATGGGTATAATGATGCCCCTGCGCCCCCCAGACTATCAAGGCCAGACTATCAAGGGAGCTGTTTGGTCATGGCCGCCCAGGTTCACGGGCATGAATTATGCGTCCGCCACAGCCGAAAGCGGATCCGTTACAGACGTGGCCGCGCCTATTTCCCCTTGAACACCGGTTCACGCTTCGCAAGGAACGCGTCGATGGCTTCGCGTTGATCTTCCGTATGCTGGGCGGCGGCCTGCATCAGCGCCGCCAGCTCCAGATTCTGCGGCAGCGTGCTTTCGTGGCCGTCGCGCACCAGGCGCTTCATCATGCGCAAGGACTGCGGCGGATGGCGCGTGATGCGCCCGGCCAAAGCAAACGCTTCATCCAGCAATTTGTCCTTAGGCACAACCTGGCTCACCGCGCCCCATGTTTCGGCCTTGGCGGCGGAGATCGGATCGCCCGTGAAGGCCATTTCATAGGCGCGCGTGATGCCCAGCACGCGCGGCAAGAACCATGCGCCGCCGTCGCCGGAAATCAAACCGACGCGCAGGAAACTTTCGGCGAAAGAGGCATTTTCCGCCGCGACGCGCAGATCACACATCATGGCAAGATCGCAGCCCGCGCCGACGGCGGGACCATTCACCGCCGCGATGGACGGCACTTCCAGGCTGTACATGGCCAGCGGCACGCGCTGGATGCCCTGCTGATAGCCGCGACGCATGTCCACGGGACTTCCGCCGAACATGCCTTTGCGTTCCTGCATTTCCTTGACATTGCCGCCGGCGCAAAAAGCATCACCCGCGCCGGTCAACACCACGCAGGAGACGGATGTATCGCCGTTGATCTTCTCCACCGCCGCTTCCAGCGCGTCGATCACATCGGGATCGATGGGGTTGCGCGCCTTCGGCTTGTTCAGCGTCAGAAGAACGATACGGTCGCGTTGTTCGTAAAGAACGGAGTCGGTCATGCAATCACCACTCTATAAAGAAGCACCTTCGACAATCGCGGGCCACAGGCCCGCGCTGCCGCCGCGCAAGGCCGCGCTGCCCAGCAAATCGTACCAGGCCGATTCCGAACCCGCGTCCTCGCGCCACGTCCACAGGCATTTGGTATAGCGCTGCAGAACAAAATCTTCCGTGAAACCGATGGCGCCATGCACCTGATGGGCCATGGCCGCGACGCTGCCCGCCGCTTCGCTGGTGAAACCTTTGGCGGCGGCAACGGCCCAGTCTCCATGCGGACCCTGCAACGCCCGCGCCGCGTGCTGCACGCAGGCGGCGGCAGCCACAACGTCACCGCTGAGCTGCGCGATCATATGCTGCATGGCCTGAAATTGTCCGATGGCGCGGCCGAATTGTTTGCGGGTGTTGGCGTAGTCCACCGTCAGTTCCAGCACCGCATCCATGGCGCCCGCCATGGCCGCCGCTTTCAGCAGCGCGAGAATCAACACGGGCGAAGGCGTTTCCGCCGGCAGACTTGCCAGCTCAGCAAGGTCCAAGCCCTCCGTCGTCGGCATGAATTGCCGCGCCGGAATGCCGTCCAGAGACATGCTGGCCGTGGTCTGGTTGGAAAAGCTGTCCATCACCGCGATATCGGAGCCCAGCACGATGACGGCGCGGCCGATATCTTTCGGCACGGTGAAAGGCTTCGTGCAGAATAAGCGACCGTTCAGAAAATCGCCTTCCGGCAGCACGAGGCCACACGGCAAGTCGTCCACATTCAGACCGGCTTTCGCCAGGCACCAATTGGCGGCCATGGTTTCCAATAGCGGCGTCGCAAGCGCGTGCACGCCGACCTGAGTCGCCACGGCCACGGCGTCTTCGTAAGCATCCCCCGCGCCGCCCAAATCCTCGGGCAGCAACAACCGATGCAAGCCCGCGTCGGCGATCTGATCCCAGCCGCCTCTTTTGAAGATCTGCGCCGCCGAAGCGGCGAGCATATCCGCGGTCTCGCTCATCGCAGACCCAGCCCGCGCGCGATGATGCCGCGCAAAATCTCAGGTGTGCCGCCGCGCAAGGTGATCGACGGCGCCTGCAACAGCGCCTCCGCCAGCAGGCTTTCATAGCCCTCTACGCCTAAATCAGGCCGACGCTGATCTATACGGCGCAAAATGCCGGGCATCTGCTGTTCCAGCGCGTTGCCCATGTCTTTCACCAGCGCCGCTTCGACATTGGGCTGCTCGCCGGCTTCCAGCTTGCCCGCCACCGCCAGCGACATTTGCCGCAGAATACTGAGGCGCGCCATCAGCCTGCCGGTTTCATAACGCACGGCATCGCCGTCCTGCTGCGCCAAGCCGGGCACAGCCGCCGCCAACAGCGGCAGATTGCTGAGGAACCGTTCCGGGCCGCTGCGCTCATAAGCCAGCTCGCCGGTCACCAGCGCCCAGCCCTCACCGGCTTGGCCCAGAACATGACTGTCGGGCACGAAGACATCGTCGTAGGTGCTTTCGCTGAAATCCTCGCCGCCGCTCATGTCGCGGATCGGGCGGCGCGTGATGCCCGGCGACGACAGGTCGACCACAAACTGCGTCATGCCCGCGTGGCGCTTCTTTTCATCCAGCGGCGCCGTGCGGAACAGGGCAATCATATAATGCGCGCGGTGGCCGTTGGTGGTCCAGACCTTGCGGCCTTCCAGCTTCCAGCCGCCGTCGACTTTGGTGGCCTTGGAACGAATCCCCGCGAGGTCCGAGCCCGCATCCGGTTCGCTCATGCCGATGGCGAAGCAAATCTCGCCGCGCACGATGCCGGGGATAACCTTTTTCCGCAGTTCGTCGGTGCCGTGTTTGATGATCTGCGGGCCGCTTTGGCGGTCGGCGATCCAGTGGAAGCCCACGGGTGCGCCCGCCGCCAGCATCTCCTCGTTGACGACGTAGCGCTCGAAAAACGACCGGCCATGTCCGCCCCAGGCCTTGGGGAAGGTCATGCCGATATAGCCCGCCGCACCCAGGCGCTTGCTGAAGTCGGCGTCGAAGGCCATCCAGCCGTGGCAGCGCGGCGTGAACCATCCGGCGTCACGCGCCCGCGCGATAAACGCGCGCACATCGCGGCGTAAAGGCTCAAGCGCGGGTGGCAGATCGGGCGGCTGTAATAAAAAGCGTGTCATGGTCCCCAAAGTGCCCCAACTCTCCCAAAGCTTGAAGCAAACTTTTGTAGCATAGTACTCATCCGAGTCTATCTGTTCAGGAGCATGAATATGGCCAAGGAAAATTCGGTCTCCGGAAAAGTCGCGATTATCACAGGCGCCGCGCGCGGCCTCGGCTACGGCATTGCAGCGCTGTTAGGCCGGCATGGGGCCAAGGTCGTCATCACCGACCTTGATTCGGAGGGCCTGAAAGCCGCGGAAAACACCTTACGCGGCGACGGCGTTCGGGTGGCGTCCTGCATCGGCAATGTCGCGGAAGTGCCCGCCATCGAAGCCATGATCACCGCCGCCACCAAAGCCTTCGGCGGCATCGACATCCTGGTCAACAACGCCGGAGGCAGCGCCCACACGCCTTTGAAAATGGAGGACGTGACCGAGGAATACTTCGACCGCGTCATGGACTGGAACGTGCGCGGCACGTTTTTTTGCACCAAGCTGGCCCTGCCCTACCTGAAAAAGCAGGGTGGTTCGATCATCAACATCGCGTCTATTGCCGGGCGCGCGGGCACCGCGCTGGTGAGCCCGCAATATGCCGCCGCCAAAGCGGGCATTATCGGCCTGACGCGCAATCTCGCGCACCACCTGGGGCCGCACGGCATACGGGTCAACGCCATCGCGCCGGGCTTCATCAAAAGCGGCCCGCGCGTGGATGCCATCTGGAAAACCCGCAATGAAGCGGAAGTCTTGAGCCGCGTGCCCCTGGGCCGCCGCGGCGAGGTCGCGGACATCAGCGAAGCCGCGCTGTTCCTCGCCTCCGACGCCTCCAGATACATGACCGGCGCGGTGCTGGACGTGAACGGCGGGTTTATGACGGCTTAGCGTTCGCGGAACGCTTCCGCCCTCAGCTTCAGCACCGGCCGCACCAGATACGTCAGCACCGACTTCGTGCCCGTATGGATGTCCACCGTTGCGCCCATGCCGGGGGTGATGACGTAGCCGTCCTTCTCGTTGCCGAGATAGGTCTTGTCGGTACGCACCAAGACTTTGAAATACGGCGCGCCGCCCTCGGGC
>JAIEMI010000221.1 GCA_019752235.1 Rhodospirillaceae bacterium | reverse complement strand
GCAGCGTCGTCATTTACGTTTTAGTCTCCAACAAACCCACACTCGGTGCATGACCTTGGGTCGCTGTGCGGCGGACCCGCTTTCGCGAACGGTCCGCTGCCAATCGACGCCGAGCACATTGATGCACAATGAGAAACGGCCGTCCCCAAGGCCGGCAAAAAGTATCAATAAACGACTGAGATAAACCGTCAAGTGCCCCATCTCCGGGGCGCGTAAACGCTTGGGAAGTCTGGATTTTTTCTGCGCTACCGCGCCTGCGGCGGCGGTTCCGTAACAGCCCTTAGCCGGTGGGCTCCGACAGGACGATGGCATGCGTGGAGAGGAGGCGTTTGACCCCCGCGGTCATCTGGCCGGAGGAAAGCGTCGCGCCGGAGATCTGGCCGATGTCGTCAAAAGCCGCGCCATGCTTCTTGCCGTAAAACTGCGCGCGCCACTCCGGCAGGGTGATGCCGTCCCAGTTTTCCAGGCATTCCAGGATCTCGATGCGGCGCACGACGCCTTTATGGTCGATGGCCAGGGCGTAGCTGATCCAATCGTCCTTGCCGCGCACCTGATCGAGGATGAACCAGCCGCCCGTGGACACCTTCCAAGCCTTGATATTCCGGGTGTAAACGTTGACGTCGGAATCGTCGATGATGGCGTTGAACTGTTCCTGGTCGAGGGTGACAAAATGCTCCTCGAAGGTCGCGCCCGGGAACATGAGCTGCTGCGCCTGGGCCAGATCCATGTAGATCCTGGCCTGGGCCGGAGCAGCGGCGGCGACACTCCCGGCAACGATGGCCGCGGGCACCAACATGAACTGGAATCGCATCTCACGCCTCTCAACGGGGGCCACAAACCTGCCGCCCGTTAGGTAGTTTACCGCAAGAGGCCATGCAAGCTCCAGAGGGCCCTGATACCCCCCGAATCACCCTTTCGCGATTGTAACGGGCTTAGAGGCGCGGCCAGCGGAGGATGTATTGGCTGGTGGCGATGACGTCGATCTGATTGACGTCGGTGACCAGGGCGGCGGCTTCCATCATGCGCCGGCGGTTATCCACGGCCTTTTCCGGGTTGCGGCCCCGGTCGAAAAACACGGTGGGGTCGGTCATGGCCTCGTCCGGCAGGCATTCTTCCACCAGGGCGTCGTAAGCCGGGGCGGCGTGGGTCAGCGGACGCACGATGACATTGGCGGCGTAGAAGAAGTTGCCCTGGCATTCAATGGCTACCGGCGTGGTGACGTTGTGCCAGACGTCGATCCACGATTCGGCGGTCATGCCGCTGGGGCGGGTGATGAACACACATTGCGAGAAGCCGGGGGTGCGCTGGCCGTCGGCGACGCGCTGGGTGGTGTTCACGACCGGATTGGATTCACTGACGAGATAACCGGCGATGCGGCTGGATGCGCTTTCCAACGCTTCATCGAAGGGCTTGCGGAAGGTAGCGATGGCGCTGTCCACCCACAGATGAACGACGGCATCCATTTGCGGCTTGGTGGCGACGCGGACTAAACCCTTCGCGGGTTCGACGACGGGGTCGATCACGTTGAGCTGCAATCCGCGCGCGCCGAGTTTCAGAAGCCGCGGACCTGTTTCATTGACCAGGCGTTTCGCCAAGGATTCACGGTCTTCGCCGGCTTTACGCCAGACGGCATACACAACTTTTTCCATGCTCTAACTGTTCCTTGCGGCGGCGACGTTCGCTTTGTCGCCCAGCACGCCCAAAAACACGACTGCGGCCACCACCAGGAACGAACCGCCAAACACAACGAATGCCCCGTGGATATGCAAAGCGCGGTCGAGCGCTTCCAGAATCAGCGGCGTCAGGAACTGGCCGCCGAAGATCGCGCTGAATGTCAGGCCCGTCGCGGCGGCGCGGATATTTGCGGGCGCGCGCGCCAGCAAAATGGAACTGATGGCAGGCGCTTTCATGCCCGAGCCGAAGCCGAACAGAATGAACGCCAGCGTTAACGCCGTCGCATCCGAGAGCGGTACAGCCGCGAGCAGCCCGCTGCCCATGAACAGGCCCGAGGCCACCAGTACTGTCCGGTCCGACACGTAATGGCGCACGAAGCCATAAGAGGCGGCGGTGAAGATCGCGGGGATATAGCTGAAGGCCAAAATACTGCCGACTTCGGCATTGGTCGCGATACCGTTGGCTTTCAGCAGGAACGGTCCGCCTTCGCTGAGCACAAAGGTGCCGATCGACATCACCAATAACACGGCGTAGATCGGCCAGAAGGCCACGATAGCATGCACCATCGACATGGCGGTGGGCGCGGGACCGGCCACGGCGGCATCGCGCTTTTCCGGACGGATGATGACCCATGCGACCGCGAACACCACGAAGCCGATGAGATAGATCGCGAAGGGCGCGCGCCAGCCCTGCCAATCGACCAGATGGCCGCTGACCCACAGGGCCGAGACGCCGATCACGGAACTGGACGCCACCGCGAACCCCAGTACGCGTGCGCGCGCCTCGCCTTCAAAGTAGTGCGCGGCCAGCGCCAGATAGATCGCCATGATGCTGCCCGCCATGAGGCCCAACACCAAGCGGGAGAACATCATCACGCTCAGCGCGATCACATCGCCCGTGTTGTCGAGCGCAATGCGCTCGGGCATCAACAGCGGCACCGCTCCGGCAATGCTGTAAATAAATATCGAGGTCAGCAAGACCTTGCGATAGCCGATGCGCTCCGACAGCAAGCCCGCCAGCGGCGCCCCGGGAATGATCATGAGCGACGCCAGCGCCAGCGTCAGGCGCGCCCAGAAGGTGCCGTTGCTGGCGTCACCGATATGCGCCGCCATGGCCGGCTGCCCAATGGCGATGGCCTGCGGCACGAGGCCGCCCAAGCCCGGCCCCATGAAAATGACAAACAGCAACCCGACTTTGGCCGCCAGCGACAGATGCGCGGTGGGTGACGTGTTCATCAGGTGTCCGTCACCGCTTCGATGTCGAGGGAGCTGGGGAGCGAGATGCCGCCGTCAATGAGAATGGATTGGCCGGTGATGAACGATGCGTCGTCCGACGCGAGGAACGCCATGGCGCCGGCAATGTCCTCGGACTCTCCAGCGCGGCCCAGCGGCGTGCGCTGCGCCGCCGCCTTCAGGAAGTCCGCCATATGCGGGGCGCTATTGCGTTCGGTACGGATAAAGCCGGGCTCCACGGCGTTCACCGTGATTTTGCTTTTGCCCAGTTCCAGCGCGAGGTTGCGCACAAAGCCCGTGACGCCCGCCTTGGACGCCGAGTAATGCACCAGTCCCTTGGCCGAGGCGTTGTTGCCGGAGATCGACGACGTAATCAAAATGCGCGCGGCCTTGGATTCTTTGAGCAGCGGCAGCGCCGCCTGGGTCAGCCAGAAGCAGGCTTTCACGTTCACATCGAAGGTGCGGTCGAGGTCCGCGTCCGTCAGGTCTTCGATGCGCGCGTAAGGGCAATAGGCCGCGTTGTGCGTCAGGATATCGAGGCCGCCGTAAATCCTCTTGGTCTCGTTGACCAGTTGCGTGCAGGCCGCGCGGGTGGCGACATCGGCGGCCACCAGCACCGCCGCGCCGCCGCTTTTTTTGATTTCGGCGACGACCGCTTCGCCGTCCGCGGCGGTGCGCGTGCCGACCACGACCTTGGCGCCCTCGGCGGCAAAGCGCAGCGCGATGGCGCGGCCGATGCCGAGACCGGCGCCGGTGACAAGCGCAACGCGATTTTTCAGCTTATCCGCCACGGCCCCCTCCCCGGGATCTGCGTTACGCGGCCTGCAGGAACTTCAGGCATTCCTGATTGAAGATGTCACGCTCTTCGATCATGAACCAGTGCCCAGCTTCCTCCGACAGCACGACCGTGGAATTGGGCAGCGCTTCCTTCAGCACCTTGTATTGCTCATAGGGCAGGAACTTGTCGTGTTTCCCCCAGAAGCCCAGCACGGGACACTTGATCTCATGAAGCTGCGGCACCGTGTAGTAGGGCGTCATCAATGTTTCATAGAGCACCATGGGCTGTTCCATGGCGATGTCGAAACGCTCGGCTACGGCCGTATCGGTGATGTCGGCCTTGTCGTGCACCAGCAGCGCCAGCAGCGCGCGGTAGGACGGCTCCATGGCCTTCTTGTCGTTGGTGCGCTCGCGCGCCCACTTGTACATGGCCACCAGACCTTCGGACTGGCCCGCGAACTTGCGCGGGTCCACAAGGCCGCCCGGCGCCATCAGGACGAGCTTCGCCACCTGCTCCGGGTAGCACATCGTGTAATGCAGCGAGATGCCGCCGCCGAGCGAGTTGCCCACCGGCACGATGCTGGTGATGCCCTTGGCCTTCAGCAGATCGCGCATCGCCGAGACGTGGTTATAGGAATGATAGGAGATGTCGGCGGGCTTGTCGGACAGGCCGAAGCCCAGGCAATCGGGCAGCAGGCTATGATAGCCGTGCTTCTCGAAGAACGAGGCGTTGTCCTTGAAGTTGCTGTAGCCCGACGCCCCCGGCCCGCCGCCGTGGAGCATCAGCAGCGTGGGCTTGCCCGGCGTCGGCGTGCCGTACTCGTGATAGTGAATTTTGTAGCCGTTGCCGAGCGTATGGAATTTGCCGACAGGAATCGGTGACGCCGTCGCCATGCGCGCTCCCTCTTCAGATGCCTAACGTAAAATCACATGCCGAGGAACTTGTGGCCCCAGTGGCTGCCGCGCGTGGTTTCGAACACCTGGTGCTTCGACCAGTCCTTCACCACGCCGCCGGTGCCGAACTCGATCTGAAAGCCGCTGGGCGTCTTCATGTAGAACGAGATCATGTCGTCGTTGACATGGCGGCCCAGGGTCAGCGTGAGCTTCACGCCGTTCTGATCGACGCGGTCGAGGGCATGGCCCACTTCGTCGATGGAATCCACTTCGACCATCAAATGGTTGCAGCCCGTCGGATCGCCCAGTTCGGCATAGGCCAGGCTGTGCTGCCGGCCGTTGGCGCAATGCATGAAGTAAATGCTGATGGGCGGCTTGCTTGGGTCGAGCGTCATGTGCAGGAGGTCCGAGACGCCGAAGCCCATGACCTTGGTCCAGAACGCGACGGTTTCCTGGATGTTGCTCGTGGGCAGCACGGCATGGCCGAAGCCCAGGCCATCGGTCTTGAAACGCGTGCCCGTGGGCGACACGAAGCGCGAGAACGAGGCAATCGGCCCCCAGAACACTTCATGGCGCAGACCGGACGGATCGAGGAAGGAGAAGAAATCCTGCACCTTGCGCAGTTTGATTTCGGCGGGCGTGCCGGGCGTCACCTTGGCCTTGGCGCCTTCGACGGCCTTTTTGGCGGCGTGGAAGTCGGCTTCGCTATCGACACCCCAGCCCGAGGCAAAAAGCTGCTCTTTGTCGCCCTTTTGGATGGCGAAGCGGAAATCGCGTTCGTCCATCTTGAGGTACAGCACCCCATCGGGCCCATCCACGGCCTGCATGCCCAGCACCTTGGTGCCGTAATCGCGCCATTTGCCCAAATCGGTGGTGCCGACAACGACGTATCCAAATTCCGTTATTTTCACATCTACCCCCGGGTAATCGCCGAAACGCGTAAAATTGCGACCAATCTTTGATCAATCATAGCCTCTAGGTATTGCGAAGGGGAGATGAATCATAGAGAAATATTCGCGCGATTTTGGTGCCGTTTGGGGGCCTGACATGACGACAACCGCGATCCCGAAGCCCGACGAGCTTGTTGCAGCCGCGAAGGCGATGATTCCCGTGTTGGCGCAGCGGGCAGCCGCGCAGACGGCGGCCGGGCGCATCCTGCCCGAGACCATCGCCGATCTGAAAAAAGCCGGACTGTTCCGTGTGCTGCAGCCCAAGCGCTGGGGCGGCTTTGAAATGGATCCGGGCACCTTCGCTGAAATCCAGATCGCGCTGGCCACCGGCGACATGTCGGCCGGCTGGGTTTACGGCGTCATCGGCGTGCACAACTTTCAGCTGGCGATGTTCGACAACCAGGCGGCGCAAGACGTCTGGGGCCAGGACAACGGCACCCTCATCGCCTCCACCTATATGCCGACGGGGAAGGCGAAACCCGTGGACGGCGGCTTCAGGTTCAGCGGCAAATGGAAATTCTCCAGCGGCTGCGAGCATTGCCAATGGATTCTGCTGGGCGGCATCACCCTGAAGAACGACGACGGCACGGGCGGCGGCGACTACTGCACCTTCCTGCTGCCGCGCGCGGACTTCGAGATTGTCGATACCTGGGATGTGATGGGGCTGAAAGGCACGGGCAGCCAGGACATCGTGGTGAAGGATGCCTTCGTGCCCGCGCACCGCGTGCACAAAATGGCCGACGCCTATACAAGCAACAATCCCGGCCGTCATGCCAACCCCGGCCCGCTGTACCGGTATCCCTTCGTGCAGGTGTTTTTCCGTGCGGTCAGCAACGGATGCATCGGCGCGCTGCAGGCCATGCTGGACGAATTCCGCGCCTACGGCGCGGCGCGCATCACCACCACCGGCGCATCGACGGCGAGAGACCCGGATGCACAGTTGGTCTGCGCGGAAGCCGCCGCCGCCATCGACGAAATGAAACTCACCCTGCACCGTAATTTCCGGGTGCTGGGCGAGCATGCCGCCGCCGGAACGCAGGCACCCGTCGAGCTGCGCCTGCTGTACCGCTATCAGACCTCGCAGGTGGCGGAGCGTTCGCTGGAGATCGCCGCCAAGATGTTCCGGTGCATGGGCGGATCGGGCCTCTTCGGCACACTGCCTTTCGGTCGTATTTACGCCGACCTGTTAGCCGCGCGCCAGCACGTCGCCAACCAGAGCCAGGTCAACGGCCGCGGCTACGGCGCGGTGCTGCTGGGCCTGGAGAACACCGAACTTATGCTTTGATCACGATATGATCGGGCGGCTGGTCCGCCTGATAACGCTCATACATGGCGCTGTAAGCCGCTTCCATGTGGCGCGTAAAGCGCGGCAGATCGAACAGCGGGCAGGTTAGCCGCGCGCCCGCGAGCGTGTATTTAATGTCCGCGAGCTTTTCGGGCTGCGTGGCCAGCGCCACCGCTAAATCCTCGTAGGCCTTTGATGACGTCGTGATCATGTCCGGCAGCCCGGCCGCCGTGAGCAGGCTGGCGCCCACCCTGCCCGCGAAGCTTTCACCGGCGCGCGTTAGCACCGGCAGCCCCGCCCACAGCGCATCGCTCGCCGTGGTGTGCGCGTTATAGGGCAGCGTATCCAGAAACAGGTCGGCGGCGCGGTGGCGCGCGAGATGCTCCGGCCGGTCCATACGCGCGGCGAAGACCAGGCGCGCGCCGTCAACCCCCCGCCGTACGGCCTCGTGACGTAAATTCTCCGCCGCGCCCGGACAATCCTCGAACAGCCACAGCACACTGCCCGGCACAGCCTTCAGCAAGCGCATCCAGACATCAAAAACCGCGGGCGTGATCTTGTAGTTATTATTGAAGCAGCAGAACACGATGCCGGAAGCCGGCAAGCCGGCCTCGGCGCGGGTAG
>JAIEMI010000073.1 GCA_019752235.1 Rhodospirillaceae bacterium | reverse complement strand
CGATCAGGAGAAAGACGGCAGCTGGTTCGGCCGCTGGGGCACCAACTATATTTACGGCACCTGGTCGGTGCTGAATGCGCTCAACGCCGCCGGCGAAGACATGAAGCAGCCCTATATCCAAAAGGCCGTGCAGTGGCTGCTCGATCACCAGAACAGCGACGGCGGCTGGGGCGAGGACGGCGCAACCTACTGGAAAGAGCGCCGCTACGAGCGCAAAGCCAGCACGCCCTCACAAACCGCTTGGGCCACACTCGGCCTCATGGCCGCGGGCGAAGCCGAACACCCCGCCGTGAAACGCGGCATCGACTTCATCACGGCGGCCCCGCGCGAAGCGGACGGCCGCTGGACAGAACCCTGGTTCACCGCCGTGGGCTTCCCGCGCGTGTTCTATCTCCGTTATCACGGCTACGCCGCCATCTTCCCGCTGCAGGCGCTGGCGCGCTACCGCGACCTGATGAACAGCAATTCCAAGGAAGTCAGATACGGGATGTGAGAGCGGCGTGGTGGCGGAAGACAATCACACAAGCCCCCCGTTCATATACTCCACGATCATAAGCACGATTATCACCACGAAGAACGCCACCACGACCCCAAAAGTGAGTAAGGCATATGTTATGACGCGTTTAAGCCAACGGGGCATCGCGTTCCTTCAATCAGTCCATAATATAGCCGGAGACATATCCCCACCAAAGGAAAGCAAAAAATAGCGCCACGAGCGCGACTATCCCTCCAAAAGCGATCAGGGTGTATTTGAGGGTATTTTTCATCCAAGCCGGCATGCGAAACCTCAGTACCACGTTTTGCGAAGGTATCCCCTGTAAAGAAGATTATCTATTGTGGCTTTTGTATTGTCGCCCTCCAAAAGTCTTCCTTGCTCGTTGTTATATAAATCCATAGAGCGAGACCCGATTGGATTTGGCTCACCTCTTTCATGAGCATCCATAAAAGCCTTGGCCCGTTCAGCTCCAATGGAGTTCGCTAATCTTTGGCCCCAACGCGCATGCCGCCACGCATCTCCCTCTCCGCCTTGAAGTGACGACCTGTTAAAATCGTCGTCGAACCTGTCGGTGGCCTCTTGTTTTGCGCGTTCTGCATGCCAGAGAGCCGACGCCGCTCCCATGGGATCATTCCACGCTGCACCCCATTCGCTAGGTCCGTTTGAGTCGTATTGGAGGACGTCATTCGACGGCATAGTATCAGGCGCGACTTCCATGGGCCGCACAACCGCCACCGGCCTCTCCCTTTCAAAAGGTTCGGCGACCTTGCCAAGAGCCTTGGCACTCCAGTCCCACACGGTCCCGAGTATTCCAAACTCCGGCATATCGGTATCCGGGTTAATACTGTTCATGGCATGCCCGACGTTCAGGCGTTGCAGCGGAACACCACAATCAGCGGCGGCACGGTGCAGGGCCGCCAGCACTTCGGGGGTCTGCAGCGCTTGCGGAATCACGTACTCCCCGCGCGCCACATGGGCGACTTCGGTGTCCTCACCGCGGCCTTGGGCGGCCAGTTCCTGCGCCTGGCGCAATCGGCGGCGGTGTTCCGCCATGCGCTTTTTGGCAAGCGCGATGGCCTGCTGCATCGTCAGCGCGCCGGGGCTGGAATTGCGGAAAAGATTCGTCATGGCGACCACATCTCCTATTGTTCGGGAGCTGAGGTTGCCACAATCGCGAAAAGATATTGTGTGATGCGCGGGTTACCCCGGCGGCAGAACGCTGCGCTTTTCCTGCCAATCGAGATGCAGCCGGCGGCGCGCGAAACGTAAGCCGTCGCCCACCCGCACCAGGTCATCCTCGTAGCGGATGGCCATGACCAAAATCGTGTTCGCTTCGATCTCGGGGTGAAACAGGTGCGAGGCGTTGCAATAGGTCTCGCCTTTGAACCGGCCGTCGGGCAAGGGCGTGCAGCTCTGGTTCACGACCTCGTGGCGCACGCGCACATAGGTTTTGGCATGGATCGCCGGAATCTCGGCGATCTGGTCGCCCGTGCGCACCATGCGCGTCCCGGCCAGCTCGCCGTCCGGCGCGAAGCAGGCCGCCAAGGCCGCCCCATCGCGGCGATCGACGGCAAAGGCGTAGTTCAGCGCCAAACGCCGGTAAGACTCTGTGATGCCGTCATTCCCCGTCATTATCTCCCCCGCCTTAATTGCCCATCATTGAGCCCTATTCCCGACATGACCGCCAGGCAAGCTTTAACCGTGGGCTTTCCGGATTTATGGGAACGGTTTGCGCCCTTCACGCGTTCTAGTGGCAGGCCCGCCATATGGTGCATGGGCTCATACAGGAGAAAGACATGACGATCCTAAAAGCTGGGCTGAAAGCCGGCGCGGCGGCCTTGGCGCTCATGACCGCGGGGAGCGCCCTCGCCCAGAATTTCGACTACCGGCAGAACCTGCCTTATCGCGACGACTATCGCCGTGTAATCCGCGGGCCGGTGTATTTCTCCGAAGGCGATAGAATCCCGCGCCGCTATATCAACGACGAGTTCTATGTGCGCGACTGGTGGGGCAACAACCTCAACCGACCGCCGCGCGGCGCCCAGTGGCTCCGCATCAACAACCAGTTCATCATGGTGAGCCTCAACAACGGCACGGCCAAGAAGGTCGTGCGCATCGAGGACCGCCGTGAGAGAGACTGGGGCGGCCCCGACCGCTGGCGCGGCACGCCGGATTTCCCCGACCGCGGTCCGCCGCCGCGCCTGAACGACCGCAACGACCAGGATGCGCGTTGGCGTCAGCGTTATCACCGCACCTACGCCTACAATGACGATTCATTCTACCGTGAATGCCAGAACAAGCCCGATGCGGCCGGTGTCGTTATCGGCGCGGTGCTGGGCGGCCTGCTGGGCAATGCCGCCGGTGGACGCAACGACAGCGGCCTCGCGACCGTGGCCGGCGTGATCGCGGGCGGAGCCATCGCCGCCAGCATCACCAGCAATCTTGACTGCGACGACCGGGCCTACGCCTACCGCACCTATACGGACGGCTTCAATTCCGGCCGTGAAGGCCATCGCTACGAATGGAGAAACCCGCGCAGCGAGCGGCGTGGCGAGTTCATCGTTAACGATTATTACGACGACCCGGACGGGTTCCGCTGCGCCACCTATACCCAGAAAATATACATCGGCGGACGCCCGCAGGAAGGCACAGGCCGCGCCTGCCGTCAGCCTGACGGCGCCTGGGCGATGCTGGATTAATCAGTTAGATCTTCCAAGCCGGAGCTTCATGGCCGGGCGTGCGCGGCAGCGCGCCCGGCGGAAGCGGGTAATTCAAGACTTCAGGATTTCCGTCAAACCACAGCGCGGTGCCCAACCGCGTCTTGATCAGCCATGTCCCATTCTCTTGGCCGCCGACGCGCGCGAAGGTGTCGTCGTACCAGCCGCCGATGATCATGAACGGCTTGGGCGCCAGCGCGTTCTTCACATGCTGCGCGGTGAAATAACACCGGCTGTGGGCGCGGTCGCCGTCCACTTGGATCGATGGATTGCCGATCGCATGCTGGGTGGCGTCGAAATGCACCAGGTTCTCGCGCGCGATCTTGCGGTAGCCGTCGCGCGTCATCACGCCCATGCCCGCCAGTTCAATCGTCGCATCCGGCGTGAAGCAGCGGTCAAACAGATCATAGGCACGCGAATCAATCGCCACGGTGTAGCGGTACAGCACCTGCGAGATTTCATAAACGTCGTATAGATAAGCCGCTTTGTCGGATGACATGAGTTAAGTCCCCTTCTCATCAACAATGAAGAACCGCGTACGTGAACTGTCCATGAAATTGCTCTCGTCCTTGGCAATGGCATCGCCGACGCCGGGCTTGGCGTGCTCCGCCAGCATGCGGTCGTAGCCCGCGCGATCGGCGAACCAGATTTCCGTCACGACGTCGAAATCCAGCGGCGTTGCTTTCGGGCCGAAAATGCAGCCGGTGAGGTCGATGAAGTTGCGCCGGTAGTCGACGATCCAGGGAAACAGTTTGCGGATCAGCGGCGCGTGCTGGGCTTCGTAATAGGCGATTAACTCGGCCTTCGACAGATCGCCGCGCTTGGCCAGCAGCGAAATCACTTTGAACATGCGCCCCCCCAGGATACAAACCTCTGCGTTCATATATGTGCAGCGTAGCATGCTGCCGCTCGGGAAACGAACCGCGCCTATGGCCAAGCTGGGCATCATCACCGGCATGTTATTCGAGAAGGGCGTGTTGAACGCCGCCGCGCGCAGCGTTCCCGCCGACCGGCGCCCATTGATCATCTGCTGCGGCCTGGGCCGGGGCGCGGCGCGCAAAGCGGCCGAGGAAGCCGTCGCCAACGGCGCCACCGCCCTGCTGAGCTTCGGGATTTCCGCCGGCCTAGACACCCGTCTCCAGCCCGGCCACGTGGTGGCCGCGTCCTATGTCCACGACGGTCAAAAGGCGCTGCTGAGCGACCCCGCTTGGACGGAGCGCTTGCGCGAAGAGTTGGGCCGTCTGTGCCGGGTGACGTGCGATCCCATCGCCCATGCCCGCGAAGTGCTGATGACCCCCGCCGAAAAAGCGAAAGTGCTGACACAGACGGGCGCGTCCGTGGCCGACATGGAAAGCTATGCCGTGGCCGAGGCCGCCGAGGCTCACGGCCTGCCCTTCGCCACCGTGCGCGTGGTGGCGGATACGGCCCACGACACGCTGCCTGAAGTCGCGCTGTCGTCGACCACGCCCGAGGGCGGCGTCGATGTGGTGAAATCCGTCCTGGGCGCCATCATGCACCCGGGGCAAATCCCCGGGCTCATTCAACTCGGACGCCGGACACGTATCGCGCAGCTGGAAATGCGGCGCTTAGCCGACTTTGGCCTTCCGCGGAGCTTCTTCATGTAAAGCGGCGGTCAGCGTCTTCACCTGCTTTTCGAAGACGTACTGCGCCGGGCGTTGATTATGGAGCGGAATTTCCGGGGCCATGGGGCCTTCCGTGTTCGGGCCCTGCAGCATGACCTGCAACGCTTTCAACGGACGGATGGTGGTGTCGATCACCGCGCTGGCCTCGAAGCCCGAGTGCACCATGCAGTTGGCGCATTTCTCGTAGTTGCCGACGCCGTAATCGTCCCAGGCCGTGGTTTCCATCAGCTCGCCGAAGGTTTTGGCGTAGCCTTCGCCCACGAGGTAACACGGGCGCTGCCAGCCGAAGACGTTGCGCGTCGGATTGCCCCAGGGCGTGCACTTGTAGCTTTGGTTGCCGGCCAGGAAGTCGAGATACATGCTCGACTGGTTGAACTTCCACTTTTTCGCGCGGGTCTTGCCCAAGCGGAAGATGTCGCGAAACAGCTCCTTGGTCTTGGCGCGCGACAGGAAGTGATCCTGCACCGGCGCGCGTTCATAGGCGTAACCCGGCGAAACCGTGACGCCTTCGACGCCCAGGGTCTGGGCGAAGTCGAAGAACTCGGCGACGCGTTCGGGCACGGCGTTGCTGGTGAACAGGGTGCAGTTGATGGTGACGCGGAAACCGCGCGCGACCGCTTCCTTGATGGCCTCCACGGCGCGCTCGAACACGCCTTCCTGCGACACGGCGTGGTCGTGTTCTTTTTCCAAACCGTCGAGATGCACGGACAACGTCAGGTACGGGCTCGGCGTGAATTGGTCGAGCTTCTTTTTCAGGAGCAGCGCGTTGGTGCAAAGATAGACGAACTTCTTGCGGGCGATGATGCCTTCCACGATCTGCACGATCTCCTTGTGCAGCAGCGGCTCGCCGCCGGGGATCGACACCACGGGCGCGCCGCATTCGTCCACCGCTTCGAAGCACTCTTCCGGCGAAAGGCGCTTGTTGAGGATGCTGTCGGGATAATCGATCTTGCCGCAGCCGTTGCAGGCGAGATTGCAGCGGAACAAGGGTTCAAGCATCAGCACCAGCGGATAACGCTCGCGGCCCAGGATCTTGTTCTTGGCGATGTAAGCGCCGATGCGGAGCTGCTGAATGACGGGTACGGCCACGGGTTAGCCCTTTCTTTTTCTTCAGTCGTTTTATTGCGCCGCCACAGCGGCGAAGTCCTTCAGCTGCTTGGGCAGCTTGAAGTGAATGTTTTCGGTGACGCCGTCCAAGGCTTCGACTTCGATCTCGGCCAGCGTGCGCAGTTTCGCGATCAGTTCGTCCACCAGCGCTTCGGGTGCGCTCGCACCCGCGGTGATGCCGACGACCTTCTTGCCGTCGAGCCAGGCCGGCTCCAGGCCTTCGGCGTCATCGATCAAGTAGCTGGGCACGCCCATGTCGGCGCCGAGGTCGCGCAGGCGGTTGGAGTTGGAGCTGTTCTTGGCGCCGAGCACCAGGATCACGTCGGACTTCTGCGCCAGTTCGTGCATGGCGTGCTGACGGTTCTGCGTGGCGTAGCAGATGTCCTTCACATCCGGGCCGTGAATGGCTGGAAAGCGCGCCTTGAGAGAGCTGATGATTTCGCGCGTGTCGTCGACCGACAGCGTGGTCTGGGTGACGTAGGCGAGTTTGTTGGGATCCTTGACCCTCAAGGTGGTCACGTCGGCGACGGATCCCACCAGATGCACGGTGCCGTCGATCTGGCCCAGCGTACCTTCGACTTCGGCGTGACCGGCATGGCCGATGAGCACCACGTCAAAACCTTCGGCGGAATAACGCTGACCTTCAGTGTGTACGCGCGCCACCAGCGGACAGGTGGCGTCCAGCACTTCCAGGCCGCGCAGGCCGGCGTCGCTGACGACCTTGCGCGAGACGCCGTGGGCGGAGAATACGGTGATGGCGCCGGCGGGGATGTCGTCGACCTCGTCGACAAACACCGCGCCCTTGGCGCGCAGGTCTTCGACGACGCGTTTGTTGTGGACGATCTCGTGGCGCACGTAGACCGGCGGGCCGAATTTCTTCAGCGCCAGTTCGACGATTTCAACGGCGCGCACGACGCCGGCGCAAAAACCGCGCGGCTGCGCGAGTAAGACCTTCATCAGGCTTCGTCCCTCAAACGATCAGGCGGCAACGACTCAAGCGGGCTAGTCATAACCTTGTGCGCTGCAGCGGCCAAGCCCAAGTCGTTGTAATGCAAAGGCCTTTTTAGGGCGGCGCGGTCGAAAACCGGGGATAAATAGAAGTCTTTCAAGGACTTAACCGTTATATGCCCGAAAGCCACATGGAGCTTAAAAACCACTCAGGAGACTCAAGCCGCTTCAGGACTGGCCGGGCCGGGACCGTCCTTTAAGGCCGCGGCCATTTGGTCTCGGTCCAGTTCACCCTCCCAGCGGGCGACAACAACCGCGGCCACGCCGTTGCCGATGAAATTCGTCAACGCGCGGCACTCGCTCATGAAACGGTCGATGCCCAGGATCAGCGCCATGCCCTCGATGGGGACGCTGGGAACGACGGCAAGCGTGGCCGCCAGGGTGACGAAGCCGGAGCCGGTAATGCCGGCCGCACCCTTGGAGGTGATCATCGCAACGCCAAGCAAAGTGGCCTGCTCCAGCAGCGTGAGGTCGGTGT
>JAIEMI010000133.1 GCA_019752235.1 Rhodospirillaceae bacterium | reverse complement strand
CATGCCCTTATCAGAGCAGAGCTGCTCGATATGGGAGGTAGGTGCCGTCGAGGCTGTATGTTGCATGTCTGGAACTTTCGGGGCGTGTCAGGTCGGGGGGATGTCATCCCCACTTAATATTCGCTTGTATCATAGTGGTTTGGGGCGGTCCCTGCAAAGGCGCAGGACGGTGCGGACTTATACTATTAATGATTGCGGGGATGGGCCGCGGAAACGGCGGTATTTATTGCCCGTTCTCTTCAACGGTTGTCTTGGGCGCCGGTTTGGCCGATCAATCAGCTCATGAACCTTGCAAAGACCTCACCGGATTACTTCATCGACATCACCGCCGACGTTTGTCCGCTGACCTTCGTGAAGACGAAACTGTTGCTGGAGAAAATGCCGTCCGGCGCGGTCGCGACCGTGCGTCTCAAAGGGGTACAGCCCTTGGACAACGTCCCCCGGTCGGTCAAGGCCCACGGCCACGACGTCCTCTCGTTGGCGCGCGAGGATCGGCAGATCGCGGCCGATCCGCGTGTGCCACATATCCTGATTGTCCGCCGGCGTTAGCCGCCCAGCCGCTTCATCATCACGATCGCGTCCACCGGCCCGCGCGCGGCCCCCGTGCCGTAGTAGTCGGGTCTGCGCCCGCAGGGCTCGAAACCGTGCGCGGCATATAGCGTGGAAGCCGCGATGTTGTCGGCGGCCACTTCCAAGAACATGCGTGTGCCGCCGCCCGCCTGAAGAGCATCGCAAGACGCGGCCAGCAATTTTGCGGCGATGCCCTTGCGCCGCGCGGCGGGTGCGACCGCTAGCGTCAGGATCTCGGCTTCATCCGCGACGGCGCGCACCATGATGAATCCCTGGGGCGCGTCGCGGCTTGAAATCCACGCCGCGACGCCGGGCTGGCCGAGGAGCGCCGCGAATTCCGCCGCCGACCACGGTGTTGGAAAGCTTGTGGCGTGCAGCATTGCCAGCACGTCGGCGTGGGCCGGGCCCGCCAGGACTAACATTTTAGGCGCACGCGCATTTTATATTCTCAGTCGTCCGCCATGCTGCGGGATCACCGCATCGGGCGGGCGCACATAAACCGGCAACGGACCCGCGGCGGTCGGTTGGCGCGTTGCCGCGTATTGCGCGATGACGGCCGGATCAGGCAATGCGTCGGCGGACGACAGCGTTGCGTGTGGTCCCAAGACCGACACCGCAATCGCCGCCGCATCACCGACCACCACGACCGTGCTCGTTCCCACGGCGTCCTTCACCTGCGCGGGCGTCAACACATGCGGCGCCGCCAGCTCCGCGAGATGCGTATCGAAAATATGCGCATAGATATCACCGCGCTTGGTATCGACGGCGGACAGGATGCGCGCATCGGCGGGTTTGCGTTCGCCGATGGGCACGGCATGCGCCAGCGCTTCCGTCGTCATGATGCCGATCACCGGCTTTCCCGCCGCCAACCCCAGGCCGCGCGCCGCGGCCAACCCAACGCGCACACCCGTGAATGATCCCGGTCCAACCGTCACCGCGATCCGGTCCAGCGCGGCGTAGGCAAGCCCACTCCGCCGCATGACGTCCTCGATCATGGGCATCAAGGCTTCCGCCTGCCCCTGATCCATCACGCTCCGCGCGCGCGCCAGCGTCTCGCCGTCGCGCCACAGGGCGACGGAACACGCGGCGACGGTGGTATCAAAAGCCAGGATCAGCATGGATGCACAAGAAGAGGCATATCGGTGAATTATCGGCTATTATGAAGGCTCGTTACGGTCCCGCCTATGAGTCTTACGCCATCATGAACGCCGCCGCACCTCTTGTTGAAATCGCCGCACCCGCTTTCGACGTCGATATTTTCATCGCTTACGCCACGAGTCAGAATTTTACCGGCAAGCCCGTGTATAGCCGGGCCGCCTGCTATCTGCATCGCGATGCCGCCGATTGCTTACAACGGGCCATCGCTTTGGCGCGCCCTCTGGGCCTGCGGTTCAAGGTGTTCGATGCCTTCCGTCCCTCGGAAGCGCAGTGGGCCTTGTGGAATCACACGCCCGATCCGGAGTTCCTGGCCGATCCGCGCCGCGGCTCACCGCATTCCATGGGCGTCGCGGTCGACCTCACTTTGATTGACCCCACTGGCCGCGAACTCGACATGGGCACCGCCTTCGATGCCTTCACGCCTTTATCTCACCACGGCGTGATCGACATCCCCGTGGAGGCGCAGCGCAACCGCGCGCTTCTCCTGGGAGTCATGACGGCGGCGGGTTGGGATTTTTTCCGCAATGAGTGGTGGCACTATCAGCTCTTCAGCCCGCGTGGACGCTACGAGGTGCTCGGCGATAGCGTTCTGCCGCAATCCATGATGCCGAAGGCCTGAATGTTTTAGGCGTGCGCCAGGAGCTCGGCGACGGATTTAGGTTTGGCGGTCTTCTGCGCCGTGTCGCCGCGAATATCCAACGCCAATTGCAGCCACGCCGCGGCCTTGTCGGTGTCGCCGCGTTCGCGCGATTCGACATCCGCCAGCAGCCGCGCGGCGCGTGCCCGGATGTCCGGCGCGGTGTCTTCATTGGTCAGGCCTTGCAGGCGGTTGCGTGCCTGGCCCCACAGTTGCGCTTCGAGCGAGGCAATCGCCACAGCAAGGCGGCTTTCCGCGTGATCGGGCGCCGCTTTGGCGAGGCCGTCGATGCGCCGCGCCCAATCCAGCACGGATTCGCCCGGCACCAATACCCGATAGGCCTCCAGCAACGCGGCGCTCGGCTGCGCGGCCCAGGCGCGTTCGACCACGCTGGACGCCTTGCGGCCCTTGCCCTGTGCGGCCATGGCTTTCGCGAACATCACCACCGCGCCGGGATTGCTTTCATCGGCGTCGATGGCTTTCTTGGCCGCGTTGGCGGCGCCGGCGGCATCGCCGTGGCCCAGGGCTGTCTGCGCCTGCAATGCCAGCAGGCGCGATTTCATACGCGCCAGTTCGCCGGGCGAGAAGGCCTCACGCGCGAGGCGGCTCTCCAGCGCCGCCAGCGCATCGCCCCACCGTTCCGTGGCGATCTCCATATCCAGCACCATGGTCAACGCCCAGGGCGGCGCGTCTTTGCGCGCCAGCGCGCGTTGCGCATGGGTCAGGGCGCCGACCACGTCGCCGTCCTTCATGCCCTTCAAAGCCAGCGTGCGCAGGCCTGCCAGCTCCGTCTCGGGGCGTGACAACATCGCTTGCGCCGCGGCTTTCATTTCGTCCGCATCGCCCGCCAGCGCGGCGGCCTCCTTGCGCAGCATCAGTACGGCGGGATTGTCGTTCAGCAACATCGCCGCTTCGCGCGCGAATTTGCGCGCCGCCTGTCCTTGTCCGGCGTGTACCGCGGCAAAGCCGTCGCCAAGACTGGTAAGGCCGCGTTGCGTGCGCCGTGCGCGCCGCACCGCCGCGAAAGCTTCCACGCGTCCGCCGATATAGGCCAGCAGACGCATCACCATATAAATGACGACCACGGCGGCCATCACCGCCGCGATTAAAATACCGACGGATGTGTCCACGCGCCATCCGCGCCAGACTAAACTGACGCTGCCGGGGTCATTCGCCAGCCATACCGCGCCCGCCACCAGAAGCGCGACGCCGATCACAAAGAGGACTAAGCGCGACATGCGATTACGGTCCGCTGTTCGAGGTCGTGGGCTTCGGCGTGTTATTCTCCGGCGCTTTACCGGCCGCCGCTACAGCAGCGACCGCCTTGGTGGCGACATCCGCCGCCGCGCGTTCCGCCGCGGCGCGCGCTTTCGCCGGTGCCTGCCAGGCCTGTGCTGCGCTTGCCGCCGCGCCGGTGAGGTTGTCCATCTCCGCGACCGCCGCCGCCAGATCGCCGGTGTTTAGACGATTCTCAGCGCGCGCCAAGACAGCCGCGGTGGTCATGCCGGCGGCGTCGCCGTCGAGACGGCGCACGGTGACGATGGACAGCACGCGGTCGAGAATGCGCCGGTACCAAGCGCTGGTGCCGTCGGGGACGGCGCTGGCGCGCATGGCCGCGGCCGCGGCCGGACCGAATTGCCGTTGCAGCTCCGCCAAGGTCGGCACGCCGCGCGCGGCGATGTCCGCGAAGCCGCTATCGTCGATGGCGACATCGCCGATGCGCGCCGCCAAAGCCTTGGTGGTTTGCAGTTCCAGGGCAAACGGATGGCCCGCCAGCAGGGCCTCGCGCCATTGGCTCACGGCCATCAGCAGCGCGATGTTGGAACTTTGCTCGACCATCGTGCGCCGCGCCGTGGTTTCCAGCGCGGTAACGCGATCCGACAGCGCCAGCACGCTATGGGCCTCCGCCGAACGCCCCTCCAGCATGTTGAGACGCTTGCTCAAATCCTCCAGCCGCGCCGAATTGCCGATGGCGGCTTCGAGTGTGGCGAGGCGTGCGCTGACGGCGGCGAGTTGCTTCGCTTGGCTTGAGACACTGTCGCCGAGGGAGGTCACCGCGCCGTCTTCAGCACCGGCCGGGCGGCCTTCCAGCGCCGCCAGGCGTTGCGTCAGTTCCGCTTTGGCTTTGTTCAGGGCGTCGGGGGTGACGGTGTTGACGGCTTCTTGTTCCAGCACGCCCACGCGGGCCTTAAGGGCGGCGATGTCGGTTTGCACTGTCGCGCCTGCATCGGGTGCCGTCGCAGGCGGCGGCGAGGATTTCACCATTTGCGTGACGCGCGGCACCCACCACGACGCCGTGCCCATGACCGCGCCGGCCATGGCCACCAGAACCAGGAACAAGACAACAGTGCGGCCAATGCCGCCACCGCCGTGGTTTTGCATAGGCGCGGCCGTCGTATTTTGCCGTTCGCTATCGGTTTCCGGCGGCGGCGGTTCGCTGTGTCCCAGATATTTAAAGCGCTGATCCTTGGCGCGCAGGTCGGCGGCGTCCTCGGCCAGCAGACGCGCGGCGCGCCCGCCGCCCAGCGGCACGGATTTGGTTTCGCCCAGCGGCGCCGATTTGGTGTCGCCGCGCGGAACCGATTTGCTTTCCCCGGTTCCTTCCGCGCGGCTTGCGGCCGCTTCGGTCATATCCGGTGGTGGGGTGTGCGAGTGATCTGACACGTCGGGTTCCTTCGTTTGCGGCTCGCCAAGATCCGAAGGCGCCGCAATCGCGGGCGCCATTGTAACCGATGATGGGGTATTCGCCAGGACCGCCGCTTTCACATCGGGCGCGGTTTCCGGGGCTGTATCCGCCGCCTTCTCCGTCTGCATAGCCCAGAGGGAGGTGTATGCCGGCTCGGGCGGCGGTGGGCGGCGTTTTGCCAGCCATCCGCCCAGGCGTTTGCCCAGACTTTCACGTGGGGGCTCTAACGCTTTTGCGGCGGCGGCTTGCGCTTTCTCGTCCGCACGCAGGCGTTGCCGTTCGGCCTTGGCGGCGGCGGCGGCTTCGCGTTCCAGGCGCTGCCGCTCGACCTTCTCCGCGGTTTGACGTTCGCGTTCGGCGCGCTTCTGTTCCTGGGCTTCCGCGGCGAGCCTTGCGCGTTCAGCTTTGTCGGCGACCGCCTTCTCGCGGGCGATGCGCTCCCGCTCGGTTTTCTCCGCGGCGAGACGCTCGCTTTCAACGCGGTCGCGTTCGGCTTGTTCCGCGGCAATACGTTCGCGCGCGGCTTTTTCGGTGGCGGCTTTCTCGCGGGCGAGACGATCCGCCTCGGCTTTTTCCGCGGCGCGGCGTTCGCGTTCGGCGCGATCCCGTTCCGCCTGTTCTTCCGCCAGCCGTTCACGTTCGGCCTTTTCAGCGGCGGCTTTTGCGCGCGCGACACGGTCTTGCTCGGCCTTCTCCGCCGCCAGCCGTTCGCGCTCCTGGCGCTGGTGCTCCGCGCGCTCCAGCGCCAGGCGCTCTTGTTCGGACTTGGCGCGCGCGATGGCTTCTTGTGCGATCCTGTCGCGCGCGGCCTTCTCGGCGGTCAAGCGTTCGCGCTCCATGCGATCCCGCTCGGCCTGTTCGGCGGCGGCTTTCTCCCGTTCCGCCTTCAGCGCCGCAACTTTTTCTGCCGCGATGCGGTCCCGTTCGGCTTTCTCGGCGGCGATGCGTTCACGCTCTATACGATCCCGCTCCGCTTGTTCCGCCGCGGCCTTTTCGCGCGCGGCTTTCAACGCCGCGGCCTTCTCGCGCGCGATACGTTCCTGCTCCGCTTTTTCGGCGGCACGGCGTTCGCGTTCGACGCGCTCCTGTTCGGCCTTGTCGCGCTCGGCCTGTTCCTTTGCGCGGCGCTCCTGTTCCAGACGTTCGCGCTCCGCCTGTTCCCGCGCGGCCTTTTCCCGGGCGATGCGGTCCTGTTCGGCGCGCATCCTGGCGGCTTCCTCCGCGGCGATGCGCTGACGTTCGGCTTCCTTGGCGGCTTCCGCGTCGGCGGCTTCCTTGGCGCGGCGCTCACGCTCCAGGCGTTCCTCTTCAACCCGGTCAACAAAAGTTCCACTGAACGCATCGAACAGCGCATCGAGATTGGCGACATCAGGCACGCTGACGGCGCCCAGCTTCAAGGCTCGCAGCGGCGCGGCCACCACCGGCGTCGCGGCTACGGCGGTAAGTTTGCGCACCAGCGGCTCCACTTCGTCGCGCTGGACCAGCGTGACGAACGCGCGCGCTTCATCGGGTGTCAGGAATAAGGCCGCATCGAGGGCGTTGTTTTGCAGCGCCTCACGCAAAGCGGCGGGGATGTGATCGACGCGCTTGATGCTGTACAGCGGCAAGGGCCGTACCGCGAAACCCATATTGCTGAGCATCGTCGGCAAGTTGATGGCGGCGGCCGTGCTGGACGCATAAATCAGTGCGCCGTTGGCGGGCTTCAGCGTGCGCTCCACAAGTTTGGCGAGGTCCGCCGAGTCATCCTTGGCGGTGTGAACGTCCTTGAAGCCCAGCTTGCGCAGGGCCGCCGCGGTCACTTCGCCGTCGGCGAACACCGGAAAGGTGCGCACGCCGACGTTGTCGGCCAGCGCGCGCGCGCCTTCGGCGCTGGTCACCAGAAAACCTTGCGCACTGCTCAGATTGACTTTGGGCGGCAGCGGCCGTTCGGCGGTAATCAAGGGCACCGCCAGCACGTCGTGGCCGCGCGATCGCAGCGCCGCAACCGCCGCGTCCGCATCCTCCGCCGATTGTGTGACGAGCACCCGCATAGCTATCCCTGGCATCCTCCGCTTAAGTGTTGTAGAGGCTGGCAGAAGGGGTGAAAAGCCGTTTCGCTGTTAAATTGAAGGCCTTATGCGCGTTCTGGGAATTGAAACCAGTTGTGACGAGACCGCCGCCGCCGTGGTCGACGGCCAAGGCCGCATCCTGGCGCAGGCGGTGCTCAGCCAGTTCGACGAACACGTGGCCTATGGCGGCATCGTGCCCGAGATCGCCGCGCGCGCGCACCTCGCGCATCTCGACCGCCTCATCGCCAAAGCCATGGACGACGCGAAACTCGCCTTCGGCGATCTCTCGGGTGTCGCCGCCACGGCGGGCCCCGGTCTCATCGGCGGCGTCCTCGTGGGCGTGATGACCGCCAAAGCCATCGCCGCCGTGCATCACATTCCGTTCCTCGGCGTCAATCACCTCGAAGGTCACGCCCTCACGGCGCGGTTTACCGATGGCGTGGAATTTCCATATCTGCTGCTGTTGGTCTCCGGCGGCCACTGTCAGTTGCTGGCGGTGCAAGGTGTCGGGCGGTA
>JAIEMI010000039.1 GCA_019752235.1 Rhodospirillaceae bacterium | reverse complement strand
AGGGCGTGCCTCAACACCTCGTCATGAACGCGAATTTACCGCAATATGTGCTCTCACACCCAGCCTGAGCCCCATCTGTGACCCCACTCGCCGTCATCACCAACCGCGGAAGCACCCGCAATCTGCGCGGGGATAATTGGGTCGACCCCATGCTGGCGCGTGAAACCCACGTGATGCATTTGCAGATTGAACGCGCCGATCAGGTGGAAGACGCGGTGCGCCGCTGTGCCGCCGCCGGCGCACAGACCATCGCCGTCAACGGCGGCGACGGCACGGCTGGACTGATCTTCGCCGCGCTGCTGAACGGCAAAGCCTACCCCACCCTTCCCGCCCTCGCGCTGCTGCCCGCAGGCAAGACCAACATGACCACGGCGGACTGGAGTCTCACCGGCACGCCCGAGGCGGCATTGGCCGCGGTCTTGCAAAGCCGTCGCGAGGGCACGTTGGCCCAGCACGCCGTCAGCCGTCCCGTCCTCGCGCTGCATCAAAGCGCCGGCGCCCCGCCTTTGTATGGCGCGTTCTTCGGCGCGGCGGAAATTGTCGATGGCATTCGCTTTTGCCGGAAGCACATCTATCCGCTGAAGATGCCCAACGCGCTCAGCCACGCCGCGGCGATTTCCGTCCTGTTCTGGCGCGGCCTGCGCGGAGCTTCGGAGAGCGGTGCGCTCACCGTGGAAAAGGACGGCGTCCTCCTTGAGCAGGGAAATTTCTTCGTCGTGGCCGTCACCGCGCTTGATGAACTTCTGTTGGGCCTGCGCCCCGCACCCGCCATCCATGACGGGGCGCTGAATTACATCAGCTTGCGCGGCGGTCCCGGCGCCATCGCACAGGCTATTCCGGCTATGCTGCGGCGGCGCGTCGGCGCCGGACCTGGCCGCAACGTTCGCAGCGTCAACCGCCTCACGCTGACCTTCACCGGCGCTTACACGCTCGACGGCGAATTGTACGAGGCGCAGGCCAGCCAGCCGCTGATTCTCGACGGCAACCCTCGGCTCAATTTCATCCGCATCCCGCCATGACAGCCCTACGTGAGATCATCGCGGCGGAAGCCAATCGCGATACGTTTCCAGCGGCGCGCGCGTTTGGTGAAGAACTGCGGCGGCGCTACGGACCTTCCACGGCGGGCGTGATTTTCTACGGCTCCTGCTTGCGGCAGAACACCGACGTCGGTCTGCTGCTGGATTTCTACGTGCTGGTGGATTCCTACGCCCGCGCGCTCAAACATCCGGTTTCCGCCGTGTTCGCGCGGCTGCTGCCGCCCAACGTCTACTATCACGAGATGACTTTCGAAGACCGCCCCTCTGAAAAACGTATCGTGCGCGCCAAAGTCGCGGTGATGGCCGTCGGCCAGTTCCTGCACGGCGTCGGCCCCGAAACCTTCGCCTCAAGTTTGTGGGCGCGCTTCGCCCAGCCGGCCATGATCCTCTACGCGCGCAACAACGAAGTGCGCCGCCGTCTTGTTGACGGTTTGGCCTCCGCCGTGGAGACCATGATCCTGCGCACGCAGCCGCTGATGGATTCGGGTTTTACCGCGCGCGACCTCTGGGTACGCGCTTTCACCAACACCTACGGCGCGGAACTGCGTCCCGAGAAAGACAGCAAGGCCGGCGAGCTGGTGGATATGGACCTGGAGCGTTACGTCGCCGTCACGTCCGCGGTTCTGGGATCGTCCTTTCCGGGCAGCGTTTATCACCATGCGCCCGCCGACAAGCAGCGCGCCGTCGTGGCGTGGCGCTTACGCCGCGTGCAGGGCAAGATGCTCAACGTGCTGCGTCTCATCAAGGCTGCGTTCACTTTTCAGGGCGGATTGGATTACGCCGTCTGGAAAATCGAACGCCATTCCGGCGTGAAGGTCGAACTCACGGAAGCCGAGCGCAAACGCCCCCTGATCACCGGCGCGCGGTTGTTGCTGAAGACGATGAGCCGCGGCGGGCTGCGGTAAAAACAAAAACGCGGAGCCTTAAGCCCCGCGTTTTGCGTTTCGAATAATTTCTGATTTAGCCGACCGCTTTCTGATTTAGCCGACCGCGCTGCGCTTATGTTCCACCGGTTCGATCAAACCGACCTTGGTGGCGACACGGCCAAAGATCGCGATGACTTTGTCGAGCTGTTCTTCGGTGTGGGCGGCGCACAGGCTGGCGCGCAGCAACGAGTAGCCGTAGGGCGTCGCCGGCGGCAAGGCCAGATTCACGTAAACGCCTTCGTCGATCAGGCCGCGCCAGAAGGCGACGGCGACCAGCGGATCGGGCGCGACCACGGCCACGACCGGGCTGTTTTCGCTGGCGACCTTGAGGCCCAGGGCCGTGAGGCCGCTGTGCAGGTGCTGCGCATTGCGCATCAAACGCTTGCGCAGCGCGCCGCCGGACTTCACCAGCCCAAGGTTCACGGTCGCGGACGCCACCACCGACGGCGGCAGCGAGGCGGTGAACACATAAGCGCGGCAGGCCAGGCGCAGGATGTTGAACTGCGGATGGCTGGAGACGCAGAAGCCGCCGACGGTGCCGACCGACTTGGAGAAGGTGCCGACGATGAAATCAACGTCGTCTTCACAGCCGACTTCTTCCGGCAGGCCGCGGCCGTACTGGCCGAGCACGCCCAGCGAGTGGGCTTCGTCCGACAGCAGGTAGACGTTTTCGTACTTCTTTTTCACCGCGACGATGTCGGCCAGGGGGGCCTTGTCCCCCAGCATCGAGTAGATGCCTTCGATGACGATCAGCTTGTTGCCCGGCTTGTCGGCCAAGCGATTGAGGCGCTTGTCGAGGTCGGCGGCGTCATTGTGCTTGAAGCGGATGATCTGGGCGGAACTGCCGCGCACGCCGTCGTAAATCGAGGCATGGCAGTCGGCATCCATGAGGATGTAATCCTCGGGGCCCATCAGCGTGGAGAGAATGCCGAGGTTGGCGAGGAACCCGGTCGAGAACACCATGGCGTGTTCCTTGCCGAAGAAGTCGCACAGCGCGACTTCCAGTTCCTTGTGTCCGTAATAGGTGCCGTTGGCGACACGGCTGCCGGTGGTGCCGGTGCCGCAGGCCTCCAACGCATCGTGCGCCGCTTTCAGCGCTTCGGGTGCGAAGGTCAGACCGAGGTAATTGTTGGTGCCCACCAGAATGGTGCGCTTGTTGCCGATCATGGCTTCGGTCTGGGAAAAAATGCGGTCCATCTTCACCTGGAACGGATCGGTGCCGCCGTCGGCGAACAGCGCATCACGTTGACCCATCAGCGGCGCAAAACGGTCTAACAAACCAGCCATTCTTGAATTCCTTTATGTGTCGCCAGCTATTTATCGGCGGCCACGATCTTTTCAACCGCAACGGCCAAGTCCTTAATCGTCGCAATGTCCGGCAGAATGTTGAGGGGGACGGAGATATCGAAATCGTCCTCAACCACCGCAATGAACTCCATCACCACCAGGGAATCGAAGTTCAGGTCTTCGCTGAACCGCGTCCCGGGGCCAAGTTCAGCACCGGTCTTATTGAACGACTTCAGGATTTCGTAGAGAGCCGCCAGCGTATCGGGTGACGGCTCCGCGCCGGTGGGGGCGTTCATGTCCTAAACCGTTCCTCATCCACACCCACTGATCTGAACATTTTGTTGCAGGTGCTAAGGGCGGGAGAGTGCGGGAATGACGGTTAGGTTACAAATCAACTCAGCCGTTACGATGTTAACAAGCCCCGTGAGGTGTACCAGGACACCGTGTTTTTAAAGCCTTTTTCCAGGGTCCACCCCGGCTTGTAGCCCGGCAATGAACCACCCGCGGCGACCCAGTCGGGATGCAACAGTTCCGGCACCTTGCCCCACGACAGCACGGTCGGGCGGCGCGTGAGAGAGGCGGACAAGCTGGCCGCCGCCCCCGCCATATAGAGCACCGCCGCCGGCAGCCGAATCAGCCGGGGCCGCGTGCGCAAGGCTTCACCCGCCGCCGCCGCGATCTCGGACCAGGCGTAAGCGCCGGCTTTGCCGTCGTCGAATTCCACCGGAGTGTCGGGCAGGTCTTTCAGGGCCAGGGCCGCCATGACCGCGCCGGCCACGTCGTCCACGTGCACCAGCGACGTGCGCGCACCGGCCACCATGGGGGCCACCAGGAATCCCCGCGCCGCCATCTGGAAAATTTTGAGGGTTTCCATGTCGCCGGGGCCGTAGACCGCCGGCGGACGCAGGATCACGGCGGGCAATACGGGTTGTAGGGCCCGAACCGCCTGCTCGCCCGCGCGTTTGCTGGCGGCGTAGGCCGACAGGCGCGGTTCGCGCGCGGCAATCGACGACAGATATATAAAGCGCGGCGGGACAGCCCGCCGCAGCGCCGCTTCCGCGAGACGGCGCGTGCCGTCCCGGTTCACCGCCAGGAAACCGTCGCGATTCAGGGCCTTGATGGCGCCCGCCGCATGGACAACGGCGACCGTGTCTTTCACAAGCTCATGCAGCGCCGTCTGATCGGCCAGCGAGCCCAGCACCCAGGAGACAGCGTCGCTGGCATCGGCCTCTTCCTTGGCCGGCGAACGGCGCGCCAGCGCCCTCACCGCGTAACCATTGCCGATCAAGGCGCGGACGATGCGCCGGCCGATGAAGCCCGTGGCGCCCGTCACCGCGACGATGGGTTGGCTCATGTGAAACTAAATAGCCGGACCGGCGTCGAGCGCGGCGATCTCGCCCGACAGGAACATGGTCTTCGCCCGCCCGCGCGCAAGTTTGCCGGAGGTGGTCTTGGGCAGGCTGCGCGCCGGCACCAGCACCACATCGCACGTTACACCGACGGCTTCCTGCACACGCGCCTTCACTTCGGCGGCGATCTTGGCGCGCTCGTTCAAATCCGACATGCGGCATTGCACGAGGATGGTCGGCTTTTCGGCGCCGGTGGCGTCGGTGAGCAGAATGGCGGCGCCGTCTCCGGACTTCAGGCCGTCGATGTGCTCCACGGTCCACTCGATGTCCTGCGGCCAGACGTTGCGGCCGTTGATGATCATCATGTCCTTGGCGCGGCCGACGATTACCAGTTCATCGTCCAGCCAATACCCGAGGTCACCCGTATCGAGCCAGCCGTCCTTCAGGAATTCGGCGGTGGTCTCGGGCTCGTTGAAGTAGCCCTTCATGATGCTGGGTCCGCTTATATAGACGCGGCCCACAAGGCGCTGACCGAGTACTTTTCCAGTCTCGTCGCGGATTTCCAGGCCGTGCCCGGGGATCAGTTTTCCGCACGAGACGAAGGTGCGTCCGTCTTCCGGGTTCGCCACTGGCTCGGCGCGGTGATCTTCCAGCGCGTCCTTGTTAACGTGATCGATGCGCATGCCGGCGGCGTCTTTGCCGGTGGGCGCGAAGCTGATGGCCAGCACCGCTTCAGCCAGGCCATAGCTGGCGCAAAACGCTTTGTCCGAGAAGCCATAGGGCTTGAAGGCCGCCGCGAAGGCTTGCATGACCTTCGGCTTGATCATCTCGCCGCCGATACCGGCCACGCGCCATTTTGACAGGTCGAGGCCCAGCGAACCTTCCGGCATGGTCGAGACGCGGCGCGCGCACAGCTCGTAACCAAACGACGGCGCGTAGGACATGGTGCCGCCGTTCTCGCTAATCATTTTCAGCCACGTCAGGGGGCGGCGCGCGAAATCCTCGGTCGTGAGATAGTCGATCGAGGACTGGGCCATGAGCGGCGCCAGCATGAAGCCCACCAGACCCATATCGTGGAAGAACGGCAGCCAGGACGCGGCGCGTTCGCCGGGCCCGTTGCGCACGCCGAACTGGTTCATGGCGACGCCGTTGGCCAAAAGCGAGGCGTGCGTGACCATCACGCCCTTCGGAAAGCGCGTCGAGCCGGAACTGTACTGTATATAAGAGAGATCATCGGGCGTGCCGGGGTTGAGCGCGCCCTTACCTTCCGGCAGCGCCGCCACGTCGGCCAGCGTGCCGATGAGCGCCAACGATACATTCGCGGCGGCTTCCTTCACCAGCGGCAGGAACTCCGCCGCGCCCAGCGCCATGCGGGCGCCGGACGACGCCATCTGGCCTTTGATTTGATCGATATACGCCTCGCGCCGTCCGAACGCCGTGGGCAACGGCATCGGAACCGGAATGATACCGGCATACTGGCAGGCGAAGAACAATTTCAGAAAATCCGGGGACGTGGCCGCGAGCAGCGCGATGCGGTCGCCCGGCTTGATGCCCGCGGCCGACAGGCGCCGCCCGTGACTCATGGCGGCATCGCGCAGGTCGCGATAGCTCAGGACGGCGTTGAGATCGCCGCGCGCGGAATAGAAATTGAACCCGGTCTCGCCCTTCGCGGCGTAATCCACCGCCTCCGTCAGCGTGGCGAAATCCGCCAAGCGTCTGACAAGGTGACGGCTATCGGTGGGTGTCGGGCTTAAGGCCGGCGCGACACCAGGAGTGTGGGGGGCAGTAGCGGCTGTCTGCATTGGCGGCGTTTTCACCTTAAAGCCGGATGAGCGTCAATTCACTGAGTGTTACAAATATTGCATGCTTCGCGAACAAACGCATGTTCGGCAGACACACGTCTAGTTCATTGCGCCTGTTATCGCGCAGCCGTGATTCAGGGGCTCCGGACGGCGGATTATGATATAGCCGCCCCGAGTTCCTTTTGTCCGCAGAAACAAGAAGACGCTTATGGATAAGAAGATGTTGTCCGTCGCCGTGGTCGGTGCCGCCGTCGTTGCCGGCGCGGTTGCCATCAGCCTGACGCGTCCACCGGCCGAGGGCGAAGCCGTCCAGGGCAAGGAGCAATGCTACGGCGTCGCCAAGGCCGGCGAGAACGGCTGCGCGGCCGCCAACGGCAGTCATTCCTGCGGCGGCCTGGCCAAGGTCGACTACGACGGCCAGGAGTGGACGCTGGTGGATGCCGGCACCTGCGTGCAGATGGGCGGCAAACTCGAAGCCTTCGAAGGTACCGGGGCCGTAAAGCCCGCCGAAGGCGCGAGCCAGGGCGGATAAATCACCGTGATCCCCGCGACGGCAGGCCTCGGACTGCGGACACCGCATATGCCGGCCTTCGCCGCGGAAGAGGCCGGAGCGGCGCTCACCACACCCTGGCTTGAGATCCACAGCGAAAACTTCCTCTGCGACGGCGGACCGCGTCTCGCCATGCTCGACGCCATCGCCGCGCGTTATCCCATAAGCTGTCACGGCGTCGGCCTGTCGCTGGGGTCCGCCGCGGGCCTCGACCGCGCGCATCTGGCGCGCCTGCAAAAGCTATTCGCGCGCGTGCAGCCGGGGCTGATTTCCGAGCATCTGTCCTGGAGCGTGAGCGGCGGGGTCTATCTCAACGATCTTCTGCCGCTGCCCTATACCGACGAAGCGCTGGCGGTGGTCGCGCGCAATGTCGCCCACGCGCAAGATGCCTTCGGCCGCCAAGTTCTCGTCGAAAACCCCTCGGCCTACGTGAGCTTCCCCGGCGCGACCATGAGCGAGCCCGAATTTCTCGCGCGCCTCGTGCAAAAGACCGGCTGCGGACTTCTGCTCGACATCAACAACGTCTATGTCAGCGCCGAGAACAACGCGCTGGATGCCGGCCAATATCTCGACGCTATCGCAGCCGAAGCCGTGGGCGAGATTCATCTGGCGGGTCATAGCGCGCACGAAGGGCTGCTGATCGACACCCATAGTACGCAGGTCTGCGATCCGGTGTGGGATCTATACACAAAAACC
>JAIEMI010000188.1 GCA_019752235.1 Rhodospirillaceae bacterium | reverse complement strand
AGAACACCGATCCCGCGCGCACCGGCATGCTGCCCTTCGCGTTTGAAGACGGCATGGGCTTCGAGCGCTACGTCGACTACCTGCTCGATGTGCCGATGTATTTCGTCTATCGCGACGGTTACATCGACGCCGCGGGCCAGTCTTTCCGCGACTACCTCAAGGGCCAGTTGCCGGCGCTGCCGGGCCAGATCCCGACCGTGGCCGACTGGATCGATCACATGTCGACGGCGTTCCCCGAGGCGCGGGTGAAAAACTACATCGAGCTGCGCGGCGCCGATTCCGGCCCGCTGGACCGTCTCGCGGCGCTGCCGGCCTTCTGGGTGGGGCTGCTGTATGACAGCGCCGCCCTGGATGCCGCGTGGGATATCGCCAAGGCCTGGACCGCCGAGGAGCGCCGTCAACTCCGCATCGACGCGCCGGTCCAGGGTCTCAAGGCGAAGGTCGCCGGTCGCGGCGTCCAAGACATCGCCCAGGCGCTGCTGGCGCTGTCCGCGGCAGGTTTGGCGCGCCGCGGCCGTAAGGACGCGGCGGGCCGCGACGAGTCCGTCTACCTCGCCCCCTTGCAGGAGATTGCGGCTTCGGGGATAACCGCCGCAGAACGCATGCTGACCTTGTTCAACGGCCCTTGGGGCGGTGATATACGCAAGGTCTACGGGGAATTCAGCTACTGAGGAGAGGCGGGGCCATGGCGACGCAGAAATCGAAATCCAAAGCCAAGGCGAAGCCCGCCCCCAAAGCCGCCAAGCGCAGAGCCAGCAAAACCGCAGCCTCGAAGAAGGCGTCCAAAAAGTCGTCCAAGAAGCAGAAGGGCAAGGCTAAGCGCGCAACCCAGGAGCCGTCCTGGCGACGCATCAAGGTGACCAGCCTCGCCGACGTCCGCGCCAACATCGACCGCCTCGACGCCGCCATCGTCCCGCTGCTGTGCGAGCGCCTCTACTTCGTCACCCAGGCCGCCAACTTCAAACCGTCGGTGGCGGGTGTGGTGGTGCCCGCGCGCGTCGAGCAGATCATCGCCTCGGTCCGCGCCATGGCCGAGAAGCTGGGCGCCCGTCCGGAGACCATGGACTCCGTCTACCGCCACCTCATCGACGCCTTCACCGCCGACGAGCAGCGCCACTGGGCCGAGCTGAACACCCAGAAGCGCCTGTCGGATAAGTGGTGAGCCGAGCGCCGCTCCGGTCTCCGCCAAGCGGGCCGGAGGCGGCGACTCGATACGAAAATCCTACATCGGCCCCATCAGCTGCATCACCGCGCCGGCCAGACCGCCGAGCAGGAGCACGATGGATGACAGGAATGATATGCCGAAGCCCGGGCCGCGCTTCTCGGCGGCCTGGTAGTAGCGGAGTGCGTACAGCACCCGGCCGATGGGCCAAAACACCGCCACGATGGCGGCGGCCATGTCGCCCCAGGCGGCGGCAAACAGCGCCAGCGCCGGCAGGAAGATGATCATCTGCTCAAGCGTGTTCATGTGCACGCGGAAGACCCGCTGGAATTCCACCGGTCCATCCACCGCGGGGGCCTGAACACTATATTTTGCGCGTGCTCCGCCCACTTTCATGGCGGTCCAGATGTAAACAAAAAGTGAAAGCGACAGCACGATGGCCGTCAGCGGATAGGTCGCGAGCATCGGATTTCCTCCCCAGAAAAAAGTCCCCAAGACCGCCGCAGTGGCGCGGCGATCCCTCTCTCCGGCGAAGCCCGCGAGCACCCCGCTGCGTCCGCCGCCGGCGCCGCTCTTGCCCGGTCATCGGGGCGGACGGCGAGCACCACAGTGTTGGTGTGGGAGCACAGAGTCAAAAAAAATCCAGGGGTAGGGACATTTTTGCTTGAATTCCCCCGTAATAGGAGTAAATGCGATTTCCAGACGTTACGCGCACGTGCCTAAAGCAGCTCGCCGTAAGCAACGACGTAAGCGTCCTTTCGTTGGTTAGACTACTTTGGTTTTGTCTGATTGATAAAAGGAGGCCGTGCATGCCCCTTCTAAAACTGACCTCGCGTCTACGACGCACCGCCACGCGCAATAACCGCGTTCCCGCGGCGCTGCTCGCTTGCCGCCATATCGCCTGGGACGGCCACGATCTGGTCGTCCTCTCCCGCTTCGACGTCATTCGGGATTGAAACGCCCCCCTCACGGTAATGCGAACAGCCTGCCGGTGAACCGGCTGGGCTGAAGTGATGGCTCCGCCGAAAGCGGAAAATGTGGGAACTCAGGTAAAGATGGTCCAATTCAAGAGCTTCGAGAAAACACTGACGGGCGACATCCCGGAGGATCTCTTCCGGACGGTTGATGAAGTGGCCAAGCGGCTGAAGCCCGAAGCGCCCGTCCAGTGCGTGTTTCCGGAATCCATCCGCACCCAGGCGCGTGCGTTCCTGGGCCAGTTCCCCGGCGAAGTCCTGTACGCCGTGAAGTGCAACCCGGGCCCGGAATTCCTGCGCCACATGTATGAAGCGGGCATCCGTCATTTCGACGTGGCCTCGCTCGACGAAGTGCGCCTGGTGAAGAGCCTGTTCCCGCAATCTGGGAAGAATGGCGGCGTCGGCCTGCACTTCATGCACCCGGTGAAGAGCCGCGAGTCCATCCGCGCCGCCTATAAGCTGGGGGTGCGCACCTTCTCGCTCGATTCCGTGGGTGAGTTGATGAAGATCCTTGAGGAAACCAAATCCGCGAAGGATCTAAACCTGTTCATCCGTCTGGCTGTCTCCGGCAACGTGGCGGCCTACGACCTGTCCGGCAAATTCGGCGCCGCGCCCTCGGTGGCCGCCGACCTGCTGCGCCATGCCCGCAAGGTTGCCCATAAGCTGGGTGTCTGCTTCCACGTCGGTTCCCAGTGCATGGACCCGATTGCCTACACGGCCGCCATCGGCCGTGCGGCGCAGATCATCGGCAAAGCCAAGGTGAAGATCGACGTCCTCGACGTGGGCGGCGGCTTCCCCGCGACGTACCCCAACATGACGCCCCCGCCGCTGGCGGACTACATGGCCGCCATCACCACGGCCGCCGCGCCCCTGATCGCCGAAGGCGGCGTTGCCGAAGGCGCGCAGCTCTGGTGCGAGCCCGGCCGCGCGATGGTCGCCGCCGCAGGCGCCATGCTGGTGCGCGTGACCCTGCGCAAGGGCCGCCGCCTGTACATCAACGACGGCACTTACGGCAGCCTGTTCGACGCCGGCGCCCTGAACTGGCGCTTCCCGGTCCGTTTGGTGCGCCCGCTCAGCCGCAGCGGCAAGAACTCGTCCACGCCCAACACCCGCCTGCCGTCCGACAAGCTGGTGCCCTTCGTGTTCTACGGGCCCACCTGCGACAGCCTGGACAAGATGAAGGGCCCCTTCCTGCTGCCCGAAGACACCCAGGAAGGCGACTGGATCGAAATCGGCATGCTCGGCGCCTATGGCTCGGCCATGCAGACCCGTTTCAACGGCTTCTACTCGGGCACGGCCGCCACCGTCTGGCCCGAAGCCCTGGCCTTCACCACGCAGCGCCGCCGTGCGGTCCTGCGCGAAGTGCCGCGCACGCATCAGGCCCCGCAATCGCGGAGCGAAGGCCAACCGGCGCAACTGCACCTGGTGGACGCCATCGAAGCGGCCGAACGCTCCGACTCGCAAGGTGAATTGTCCGCGGACGGTCATACTGACAGCACGGCGATTGATCTAAAGTAGCCGTCCCGGCGGCCTATCCCGGTCGCGCTTGACCGGGACGGCTTCCTCTGCCTTTTCTCTCCCATCCTCAACCCACAGGAACGGACGCTCGACCCATGGCTGCGCCCAAAGCAAAGAAATCACCCGCGAAGAAAGCTCCTGCCGCGAAAGCCCCTGCTGCCAAAGCAAAGAGCAACCAGAAGGCCCGTCTGCTGTCGACGCCGGTCGAGCACATCGACATCACGTCCTTCGACGCGCGCCCGATCATCGACGCCATGGGCAAGATGTCCTTCACGTCGCGCGACACGTCGCGCGCGGCGGCCATCTTCAACATGATGCTGAACGATTCCAAGTGCTCGAACATCCTGACGCTCGCCGGCTCGACCTCGGCCGGCGGCTGCATGCAGGTTTACGTCGACATGGTGAAGTACGGCATGATCGACGCCATCGTCTCCACCGGTGCGTCCATCGTCGATATGGACTTCTTCGAAGCGCTGGGTTTCAAGCATTACCAGGGCTCGCAGTTCATCGACGACCGCGACCTGCGCGCCAACTACATCGACCGTATCTACGATACGTATATCGATGAAGAAGAGCTGCAGCACTGCGACGCCGTGATCGGCGAGATTGCCGACAGCCTTGAGCCCCGCGCGTACTCGTCGCGCGCCTTCATCAAGGAAATGGGCCGCTGGCTGAAGGGCCGCAAGAACCGCAAGAAGGACTCGCTGGTCGAGACCTGCTTCGACATGGACGTGCCGATCTTCTGCCCGGCCTTCACGGACTCCTCGGCGGGCTTCGGCCTGGTGCTGCACCAGAAGCGTCACCCCAAGTCGCACATGACGATCGATTCCATCGCCGACTTCCGCGAGCTGACCGACATCAAGATCAAAGCCGGCTCCACCGGCCTGATGATGATCGGCGGCGGCGTGCCGAAGAACTTCGTGCAGGATACGGTGGTCTGCGCCGAAATCCTGGGCGTCGAGGCCGAGATGCATAAATACGCGGTGCAGATCACGGTGGCCGACGTGCGCGACGGCGCGTGCTCGTCCTCGACCCTCAAGGAAGCCAATTCCTGGGGCAAGGTGGACACGACCTTTGAGCAGATGGTGTTCGCCGAAGCTTCGAGCGTGATCCCGCTGATCGGCTCCGACGCCTATCACCGCGGCGCCTGGAAAAAGCGCAAAGCCCGCAAGTTCGCGAAGATGTTCGACTAAGGCTCTCTTAGTTGCGCGCCTTCCGCGCGCTGACGTTTTCGAGATTTAAAGCCGCCGGTGCGATAAGCGCCGGCGGCTTTTTTCGTTTGTGGCCTGATTCGACAAAGCCCCTGCCTCGCGGCGGCTGCGCGAATTTGCGAAGATCGGCGCGCCACAGCAACGGGGAGGGACGCCATGGCCTTTAAGGGACTATCCGGCAAGGTCGCCATCGTCACGGGCGCGGCCAGCGGTATCGGCGCCGCGACCGCCGCCCGGCTGATGGAAGAGGGCTGCAAGGTCGTTGCGGTCGACCGGCAATCCATCGCCAGCAACGGCAACCTTCTCGGCGTGACCGCCGATGTCTCCACCGAGGCCGGGACCGATGCCTATGTCGCGGCGGCGGTGAAGCAGTTCGGCGGCATTGATCTTCTGGTCAACAATGCCGCCCACCACGGCGCCAAGAAGCCGTTGGCGGAGATCACGCCCGCCGCCTTCGACCTGACCATGGCCATCAACGTGCGCGGCGTATTCCTCGGCATGCGCGCCGTCATCACTCAGATGCTCAAGCAGGGCCGGGGCGGGTCCATCGTCAGTGTCGCTTCGGTGGGAGGGTTGCGGAGCTTTCCCGACCTGGCCGACTACGGCGCCTCGAAGCGCGCCGTGATCGGTCTTTCGGGCGCGGCAGCCGTCGATTACGGCAAGCATGGCATCCGTTCCAACGTCGTCTGTCCGGGGCCCATCGATACGCCGATGTTGCGGGCGGCCTTCAACCTGCCGCCCGGGATGACCGCCGAACAACTGGCGCCGGGCTTCGCCAATCAGGCCATCGCGCGCATCGGCCGCCCCGACGAAGTCGCGGCCACGATCGTTTTCCTGCTCAGCGATGAGGCGAGTTATCAAACCGGCGGGGTTTACACCGCCGACGGCGGCAACTCGCTCTGACGTCTACGCCATCGTATGGGCGGCGGTGAGTCCCACCACCGCCATGTAATGACAGGCCGCGGCGGCGAGGACAAAGCCGTGCCAGATGGCGTTGTGATAGGGCAGCCGCCGCCACAGGTGGAAAATCACGCCGATGCTGTACAGCAGGCAGCCCGCGCCCAGGAGCAGAAGGCCTGTGGGCGCCATGGACTCGCGTAAGGGCTGGATCACCGCCAGCACCGTCCATCCCAGCGCCAGCCACAGGACGAGCGACAACCGCTCGAAGCGGTGCGGCAGCAAAAGCTTCAGGGCCGCGCCCACAAGCGCCGTCACCCAGACAAAGGCAAACAGCGCGCCACCGCGCGCGCCGCCGACGGCCATGACGGCGATGGGCGAATAGGTGCCGGCGATCATCACGTAGATGACGGCGTGATCCACGCGCCGCAGCATGTCGGCATGGCGCCCGTTGCGCGCGAGGTTATACAACGCCGAACACGTCAGCATGGCGAAGAGGCCGAAGGCATAGAGGCCGAGGCTGACAAGGTCGCGCGTCCGGACGTGATCTATCGCCAGGACGGCCAAGGCCGCCACGGCGACGATGCCAAAGGCCACGCCGACGCCGTGGATGGCGGCATCGGCCTTGCGCTCGCCGGCGTTTTCCTGAAATGACATGGCAAGACCCACGGTGCGCTCCGCTGTTACCATTTGCAACGCGCAATCGGCCCATTTGCTCCTTGCCTCGTGCGGGTTATCCGGCTTTTAGTGGCGGCGGTTTCGGGGAGTGATCATGAAATACCGTAAAGTTTGCATCGTCGGTCCGGGCGCCATCGGCGGCATGATGGCGGTGATGCTGTCGCGCGCCGGCGTCGAGGTTTCGGCCCTCGCGCGGAAGACCAAATCCGACGCCATCAATGAAAAAGGCATCCATCTGCTGTTTGAAGGCCAGATGCTGAACGCGCGCATCAAGGCCGCCGCCGATCCCGCGGCGCTGGGTCCGCAGGATCTTCTCGTCGTCACGCTGAAGAGCAACGCGCTGCCCGCCGTGGCCGCGAGTCTCGCGCCCTTGTGCACGCCGACGACCCCCATCGTTTTCGCCATGAACGGCGTGCCGTGGTGGTTCTTCGATGGTTTTGGCGGGACGGCGGCCGGTTCGCCGCTGAAGTCGCTGGATACCGATGGCGGGGTGCGCCGCGCGATCCCGACGGAGCGCGTGATCTGGGGCGTGATCAACAACAGCGTCCACGAGAACCCGGACGGCACGCTGGAACACACCAACGCGCAGCACATCGCCCTGGGCCGCCCCAATGACGACCCCGCGGGCCTGGAAGAGGTGGCCGCCGTGTTCCGCCCCGGCGGCTACAAGACCGTCATCAGCCCCAATATCCGTAAAGACCTTTGGGTCAAGCTGATGATCAACATCACCATGAACCCCATCAGCGCCTTAACCTACGGCACCGTGAAGGATCTGCTGGAGGAGCCCCTGGTGATGGAAGGCGTGCGCGCGGTGGCGGCGGAAGCGCAAGCCGTGGCGCTTAAGCTCGGCCTCGATGTGCCGCCGGCGCCGCTCGACAAGATGCGCCCCGCGCCGGTGAAAACCTCCATGCTGCAGGATCTGGAGCGCGGCCGCCCGCTGGAACTGGCCAGCATCGTCGAAGCCGTGGTGGAAATCGCCGAGCGTATCGCCGTGCCCATGCCGCAGACCCGCACGCTGCTGGGCATGATGCGCCTGCGGTCCAAGACAGCGGGACTCGTTTAAGTTACACTCGCCCGCATTCGTTTTTGGGGCGGCTTAGTGTCTGAATCTGCAGCGATAACCGATCAGCGATTGATCCCGGCGCGGGACGCCCTTGCCGCCGGGCGCATCAAGGTGCTTTCGGTCGATATCTTCGACACGTTGCTGTGGCGGCGTGTGCCCGAGCCCGCAGACGCCTTCGTGCTGCTGGGCGGGAAGCTGAAAGCCGCCGGT
>JAIEMI010000108.1 GCA_019752235.1 Rhodospirillaceae bacterium | reverse complement strand
GGTCTCTATCACGGCGCATTCCTCATTGTTGAACGCGCGGTTTTCGGCAGGCCGCTCGACAAACTCACGCACCCCGCGTTGCGCTATGTCTATTGTTTGCCGGTGGTGATCTTCGGCTGGGTGGTCTTCCGCGCCGACACCATCACCCACGCCGCCGCCATGTGGAGCGCCATGCTCAATCCCTTCACCATGTCCGACGCGGCGGCCTTGTTCATCTCGCTGGAGGGCGTCACCCCAACGCAGATCGTCGCGTTCGTCTTGGGCTGCGGCATTTTCCTCGCCCCCAGCCGCGTGCCGTTAGGCGTGAAACTCACGGCCGAACAGAACTTGCCCGCGCGGCAGGCGGTGAATGTGGCCTACACCGCCATAGCACTGATTGTCTCCGGCGCGGTGGCGCTCACCGGCGCCTACAGCCCCTTCCTCTACTTTACGTTTTAGGGGGGATCATGTCGCAGCTCTCCTCCCGCCTCAAAATCGCGATCTTCGCCGGTGTTGTCGCCGCGCCCTTGCTGGCGTTGGCGGTGTTGGGCGCGGTCGCGCCCTACGGCCAGCGTCCGCACCCGGCCTTCCCAAAGGCCCGGGCGCTGGCGATTGCGAAGCAAGGCGCTTTCGATCAGTTGGGCAAGGCGCTGTTGGACCGCTCCATCGTCACGCGCGAAGCCATCCGGCTGAAGTACGCGCTGGACTACGATGTGTCGCGCTACGTCGATACCGATCTCGTTGTCTCGGGCCGGGGCGACTGGCTCTATTATAAAGACGACTTCTCGAAAATGATGGTCTGCATCGGCGACGCGCGCATCCAACAGGCGTTGGCGCAAGTCGATGTCATGACCGACTTGGCCGCCGCCGCGGGCCTCAAGATGTTCGTCAGCATTTCACCCGATAAATCGACGGTCTATCCCGAGTACCTGCATCCCCTGGCGCGGCGTTACTGGGCCTGCAAGACCGAGAGCGCGGCGGCGCTGCGCCGCTTCATGGCGGCGGAAGCGCCGCGCATCATCGACCACGCCGCGCCGCTGCTGGCGGAAAAAGCCCGCACCCAGGGTACGAACCTGTTCTGGCACCAGGACACGCACTGGACGCCTTTGGGCGCGGGGCTCGCGCGCCGTCAGTTGTTTGAGGCCGTGCTGGGGCCGCGCGCAACGCCCGTGCCGCCGCCGAGGCTGACCGGTGAAATGGTGAAACGCGAGACCGACATGGGCAATCTCATGCTGCTCCTGCCGGACAATGAGATGTACGAGCAGATCGATTCCGCCGTGGAAACCCAGGTCGGTCAGATTTACGCCGCTACGCCCGCACCAGGCACGGTGCTGCTCGCCGATTCATTTTATACCGTCACGGCCTTCAACGATCCGCAGGTGTTTCCCGGCCTGCAAGAACGCCACATCGACGCGCCCGATGCGGGCGATGTCGTCGCCAAAGCCGATCGCGTGATCATCAATTCCGTCGAGCGGTCGTTCCTGGGGCGCGTCGAAGGCGGCATCTTTCATTGGAGCAGCTCCTTCGGTCAGGCGCTGCTCGCGCGCAACGCCGCCGCCGGACAGGCCTGCGACGATTTCCGGTCCGTCGCGGGTGTGGAGCAAAGAGAAGGACGAAAGGTCTTCGCCGTTCCGCCACCGCCGGAAGGCCATTTGCCCTGCGTGCGCATCGTGTTGGATACGACAGGCTCCACGCTTGAGATCGCGCTGCCGCGCCGCGATGGGCAAGCGGGGCCGGTATTTCGCGAGGGGCGCGCTTTCACCCGTGCGCTGCCTGCGGGCAAACAGGTCTGGGTCATGGTGATGCCGGCTTATGTGGGCGGTAACGTGTTGGGCCTGCGCCAGTTGGCGGGCGCACCGATTGGGTTGCCGGGCCTCGAGATCGGCAGTATGCCGGCGCCGTAGTTTCCTTTGACCTTTGCCTCCCCCCTGTGGGGGTCGGCGAGCACAACGCGCCGGGTGGGGGGTCGTCCAGTCTGGCGTCCTGTCTCAGGAAAAAACAAAACCGTGGAAGCCCCCACCCCAACCCCTCCCCACAAGGGGCAGGGGCTTTAGCCTTGAAATCGCTGAGATTATTAATGCTGCCATCGAAGACGTTTACTGCGACCCAGCGAATTTGGCGCTTTTCCTTGCCTTTCCCCGCCTAAGCCCTTACAAACCGCCGCATTCCACACGCGGGTGCGGGCGTTTCGGGTGTTCCGAAAGTCCATTCCGGTGTTGGCTGATGAAGCCAATTCCACCACCTGCGGAGGCATAACCGGAAAAACAGAGGATCACATGGCTCAACTGCCGTCTTTTTCCATGCGCCAGCTCATCGAAGCTGGTTGCCACTTCGGCCACAACACGCGCCGCTGGAACCCCAAGATGAAATCGTACCTGTTCGGGGTGCGTGACGGGGTCCACATCATCGATCTGCAACAGAGCGTGCCGCTGCTTCAGCGCGCCATGCAGGCTGTTCACGACGTCACCGCCGCCGGCGGCCGCGTGCTCTTCGTCGGCACCAAGCGCCAGGCGCAGGATCTCGTGAAGGAATACGCCGAGCGTTGCGGCCAGTATTTCGTCAATCACCGTTGGCTGGGCGGCACGCTCACCAACTGGAAAACCGTTTCGCAGTCCATCAAGCGCTTGAAGGATCTCGAAGTCCGTCTCGCCAACGAGCAGCAGCTCGCCGGTCTGACGAAGAAGGAACAGCTCACCCTCGCGCGCGAGCAGGAAAAGCTCAACCGCTCGCTGGGCGGCATCAAGGACATGGGCGGGCTGCCCGACATCCTGTTCGTCATCGACACCAACAAGGAAGCCATCGCCGTTGCCGAAGCGCGCGTGCTGAACATTCCGGTGGTCGCGGTGCTCGACAGCAACTCCGATCCGGCCGGCATCACGCACCCGATCCCGGGCAACGACGACGCCATCCGCGCCATCAAGCTGTATTGCGAACTGGTCGCCAACACCGTCCTGACCGGCATTAAGGACGAAATGACCGCGACCGGCGTCGACGTCGGCGAGAGCGAAAATGCGCCCGTCGAAGCTTTGCCGGCGGCTGAAGGCGGTGAGGGCGAAGAAGGCAAGACGCAAGTCGTCGTCAAGAAGTCGCGCAGCAAGCCCCGCGCCAAAAAGGCCGAAGGCGCTGCCGCCGAGTAAGCGAACGCCTCCCTGCTTTCGCTTTATCTCTGCACTTTCATACGCGGCGGCGCCGTCCTGATATAGGACGGCGCCGACCGTATTTCGATCAAGAGGATTCCCATGGCTGACGTAACTCCCACAATGGTGAAAGACCTGCGCGAGAAGACCGGCGCGGGCATGATGGATTGTAAAAAGGCGCTGGCCGAAACGGCGGGCGACATGGAAGCCGCCATCGATTGGCTGCGGAAGAAGGGTCTGTCGCAGGCCGCCAAGAAGTCCGGCCGCGTCGCCGCCGAAGGTCTGGTGGGCGTGGCGACCGAAGGCGCGGCGGGCGCCGCGCTGGAAGTCAACGCCGAGACCGACTTCGTCGCGCGCAACGACACCTTCCAGGGTTTTGTCGAAACCGCCACCAAGCTCGCGCTGAGCACCAAGGGCGATGTTGAAAAGCTCAAGACCATTGCGTTCCCCGGCGAAAGCCGCAACGTCGGCGAACAGTTGACGCATCTGATCGCCACCATCGGCGAAAACATGAACATCCGCCGCGCCACCTATCTCAGCGTTGGCGCCGGCGTTGTGACGTCTTACATCCACACCGCCGCCAAGCCCGGCATGGGCAAGATCGGCGTGCTGGTGGCGCTTGAGTCGACCGGCGACAAGGAAAAGCTGACGGCGCTCGGCAAGCAGATCGCCATGCACGTCGCGGCCGCCAACCCCCAGTTCCTGTCGACGGACGCCGTCGACAACGCCAGCCTGGAACGCGAAAAGGCGATCTACCGCGATCAAGCCACCGCGTCGGGCAAGCCCGCCGACATCGTCGAGAAGATGGTCGTGGGCCGCGTGCGCAAGTATTACGAGGAAGTCGTGCTGCTCGAACAGCCTTACATCATGGACGACAAGTCCAAGGTCTCTCAGGCGATCGACAAGGCCGCCAAGGACATCGGCGCGCCCGTTAAACTGGCGGGCTTCGTGCGCTTCGCCCTGGGCGAGGGCATCCAGAAGGAAGAAAAGGACTTCGCGGCGGAAGTGGCCGCGGTTTCCGGGGTTAAGGCCTAAAACCGCCGTTTCGTTTATCTTCCGGTTCCTCGCGGCGCGGTTTGGTATATGATGCCACCGCGCCGCAACCGGCTTTACGGCTTGATGACCTAGGGACGGCAAAACCGTCCCTTTTTCATGGGCTTATGGCCGGTTTCAAGGCCGGCGCCCGATTGCTTTCCGTGGGGTAATACATGGTCCAAGGCCTGCCGTACAAACGTGTGCTTGTGAAGGTGTCCGGCGAGGGGCTCATGGGCCCCAGCGAGTACGGTCTGCACGGCGAAACCGTCGCCAAGCTGGCGTCCGACATTAAGGCCGTGATCGCGGGGGGCCGCCAGGTTTGCCTCGTCATCGGCGGCGGCAACATCTTTCGCGGCGTCTCCACGGCGGCCAAGGGCATGGACCGCACCAGCGCCGACTATATGGGCATGCTGGCGACCATCATTAACGCGCTGGCCGTGCAAAGTGCGCTGGAAAACCAAGGCGTGCCGACGCGCGTGCAGTCGGCCATCAGCATGGCCCAGGTCTGCGAGCCCTACATCCGCCGCCGCGCCATGCGGCACATGGAAAAAGGCCGCGTCGTTATTTTCGCCGCCGGCACCGGCAATCCGTTTTTCACCACCGACACGGCGGCGGCCTTGCGCGCCGTCGAAATGAATTGTGACGCGCTGCTGAAGGCGACGCAGGTGGACGGCGTCTACAACGTCGATCCCAAGAAAGATAAAAACGCCACGCGCTACGACCGCCTGACTTTCGACAAAGTCATCTCCGACGATCTGAAGGTGATGGACACGGCGGCGATCGCGCTGGCGCGCGAGAACGGTTTGCCGATTGTTGTGTTCAATATGCACGAAGATAACGCCGTCGAGCGCTGCCTGGACGGCAAAGGTACATTCACGGTTATTACCGACGCAGCGGCCTGATCTAGGGGGAAGTCATGAGTCAGAGTTATGGGGCATTGAAGAAAGACCTCGAACACAAGATGGAGGTCAGCTTCGACCACGTCAAAAAGGAATTCACCGGGCTGCGCACGGGCCGCGCCAGCACCTCGCTGCTGGAGAATGTTGTCGTTGACGCTTATGGCGCCAAGATGCCGCTGAACCAAGTCGGCAGCGTGTCCGTGCCCGAGCCGCGCCTCTTGTCGGTGTCGGTCTGGGATAAGGGGCTCGCGAAGGCCGTCGAGAAGGCCATCCGCGACGCCAACCTGGGCCTCAACCCGATGGCCGACGGGACGCTGATCCGCGTGCCGATCCCGCCGCTGACCGCCGAGCGCCGCGTCGAGCTGACGAAAGTCGCGCACAAATACGCCGAGCACGCGCGCGTCGCCATCCGCAACGTCCGCCGCGACGGCAACGAAGCGCTAAAGAAGATGGAGAAGGACGGCGACATCTCGCAGGACGATCACCGCAAGTACGGCGAGGAAATCCAGAAGATGACCGACCAATACGTCGCCAAGGTTGATGAAGCCTTGAAGACCAAGGAAGCGGAGATCACACAGGTCTGATGCGCGCCAACCCCGTCCAACCGGCTGCGCCTGATGCCGACCGTCCCGCTGATGTAAAGGACGGGGGCGGCGTGCCCGCGCACGTCGCCATCATCATGGACGGCAACGGACGCTGGGCGAAAGCGCGCGGGCTGCCGCGTACCGCCGGACATAAGCGCGGCGCCGACGCTGTGAAGCGGGTTGTGAAGTGCGCCGGCAACATGGGCATTTCCTACCTCACGCTCTTCGGCTTTTCGTCGGAGAACTGGTCGCGGCCCGAGACCGAGGTGCGCGACCTCATGGGTCTCTTGCGCGTCTATCTTGAAAATGAACTCGCGGAATTGACCGAAGGCGGCGTGCGCCTGGCGGTCATCGGTGACCGCACGCGCTTTCCCGCCGAAACGGTGAAGCTCATCGAAGGCGCCGAAGCGCGTACGGCGGCGAACACGAAAATGCAGCTCACCATCGCGCTGAGCTATGGCGGCAGGCAGGAGATCGTCGCCGCCGCCAAAGCCATCGCCGCCGAAGGCTTGCCGCCAGAGCAAATTACGGAAGACAGCTTTGCCGCGCGCTTGTTCACCGCCGGCACGCCCGATCCCGATCTTCTGATTCGCACGTCGGGCGAACAGCGCATCAGCAACTTCCTACTGTGGCAGTTGGCTTACAGCGAATTGGTGTTCACCGAGACCCTGTGGCCCGACTTCGGGCAGGCGGAACTGGAAGCCGCCATCGCCACCTATCAAAGCCGCGAGCGCCGCTACGGCGCCGTGACGTCCTGACGGTTCCGCCCGCGTGCTGTGGACCCGCGTTGCTTCCGGTGTTGTGCTGGCGCCTTTGTTCCTGGTGCTGGTCTATCTGGAATTTCCCTACTTCCATCTGCTCGTGGCCGCCATTGCCGGGGTGATGGCGGTGGAGTTCACGCGCATGGACGGCAAGGCCGGGACCAAGCGCCGCACCCTTACCGCGGCGGCTGCTGTTGTCGCCGTCGCACTCATGTCCGCTGACCATGCCGCCGCCGCCGCCGCGGTCATTGTCGCCGCCACCGCCGCGGTCATCGCCGCGGACCAAGTCGCGGGCCGTAAAGGTTTCCATGTCGTGCACATCGCCGTCCTCTACGCGGCGCTCCCCGCCGTGTCGCTGCTGTACGTGATGGCCGAAGGGGGGGCGCGTTCGATCTTCTGGCTGCTGGCGGTCGTGTGGGCGACGGACATTGGCGCCTACGCCTTCGGGCGCATGATCGGCGGTCCTAAGCTCGCGCCGTCCGTCAGTCCCAATAAGACATGGTCCGGCGCTGTCGGCGGGCTCGTCTCGGCGGTCCTCATCAGCGCCGGTCTGCTGGCGTGGGTGTACGGGCAGGGGCTTTCTGCCAGTCTTTTAATGCTGGCGGCGGGTCTATCGGTTGTCAGCCAGGCGGGAGACCTGTTTGAATCCGCCCTCAAGCGGCGGTATCAAGTAAAGGATTCCGGGGCCATAATTCCCGGACATGGGGGCGTAATGGACAGGTTTGACGGCTTGTGGGCGGCGGCGCCCCTGGCGGCGGTGTTCTGCCTGGTCCTAGGTGGGGTTCAGCAATGGTAACTGCGGCGCCGAAACGGGTGGCCATCCTGGGCTCTACGGGGTCCATTGGCGATAGCACCATTGATATCATTGAGAGAAATCCCGAGGCCTACAAGGTCGTCGCGCTGACGGCCAACGGCAACTGGCAGAAGCTGGCGGAACAGGCGAGGCGCCTGCGTCCCGAAATGGTCGCCCTGGCGGACCCCGCGGGCTATGCCGCCCTTAAGGAAGCCCTGGCGGGCACGAATATCGGCGTGGCTGCCGGTCCTGAGGCCGTCTGCGAAGCCGCGCGCCTGCCTTCAGACTGGGTGATGGCGGCCATCGTCGGCGCGGCGGGGCTAAAGCCGACCCTGGCGGCCGTCGAGCGCGGCGTCGTCGTCGGTCTCGCCAACAAGGAATGCCTCGTCTGTGCCGGCACGCAATTCATGGCGGCCGTAAAGGCCAAGGGCGCGACCCTTCTGCCGGTCGACTCAGAACATAACGCCATCTTCCAAGTCTTTGACTTTGAACAAAAAGATAAGATCAAGAAAATCATCCTCACGGCTTCCGGCGGACCCTTCCGGACG
>JAIEMI010000111.1 GCA_019752235.1 Rhodospirillaceae bacterium | reverse complement strand
TCATGCCCAATTTTCTATCGGTCATCCGGGACATCATGCGGCAGCTGCCCGATATCGAACTCATCACTTGGAAATGCGCCAATTACCGGTGGCCTGATTGCCCGATCGACCAAAATATGTTGCGCTTTAACTTCGGCAGCAAAGCCGAAGTTCGCAACTCGGGTGAGGAACTCAAAGCCGTTTTCGAGGAACTCAGAAACATCCTTGCTCCGCCGAGTTTGTATCACTCCCTGACGAAGCGAAGCGTCATTGCGCGGATCAAGGAAAATTACGGCGAGTACCGGTTAGGAATTGTTCCGGACCTGGGAAGCGGCTTGCTCAATCTCGCTTTCACCAAGCAATATGTGAGCTGCCCTCTCCCGTTGACGATTATGGGCTTCAGCAAAAAAAGCACCGGCACGTCGTTTAAGGGGGGAGGACTCTTCAGCGCGCCCGCCCAGGAATTCAGGCGTCTCTCGAAGCTCGCCGAACTCGAACAAAAGTACCTGCCTGAGATTGAAGACTACCATCAGAATGTCGGTCAATGGCGGCTCTTGCTGGAATGGCAGGACTACTTCGCTTCAAAGGGGCTTCAGCTCTCGTTCAATAATCCGCTGATGCTGAAGTACTGCATCGATCATCTGTACGGCCTTCCCATGGATAGCCGCGAAAAATCAGCCGCGACACTCCTGGCATACGCGGAAAAGCAAGGCGCGGATATGCCTTCGTATACGGCACGTGCAAAATTTGCGATGGCCCAAACGTCCTTAACGGTCCCCGGCTTTCGTAAGGTCTCGGAAGACCATGTTTCCGTGAGCGTTAACCTGAGTGCGACACCGATTAAATCCACCAGCGCCGTGGCAGGCCTGATCCGCGGGTTTTATACGTCGTAGGCAGCGCCGACGGCCCGGATATTTCCGCGTCCAATTCACCCACCGCGTACGCGCTTCTTCCATTGCCGTAATCGCCCCTAAGTCATTGGTAAGTTTCAACATGCGCGCGGCGCGGGCATCGCGAACCGGAAAAGTTCAAATCCGCCCGGCGATCACCGATATTTGAGAGCGCGCCACGCGGGCCATAAGGGCATAATGACCTAAAGGGCATAATTCATCGGAGGTTCCATGATCCATCTGAAGATCAACGGCACCATGCGGGAGGTGAGTGTCGATCCCGCGACGCCGCTGTTGTGGGTGTTGCGCGACACGCTGGGCCTGTTGGGTACGAAATTCGGCTGCGGCATCGCCATGTGCGGCGCTTGCACCGTGCATGTGAACGGCACGCCGGTGCGCGCGTGCTCCACGCCCATTGCGCAGATGAACGGCGCCGAGATCACCACCATTGAAGGCCTCGCGCGGCCGGACGGCAAACTTCACCCGCTTCAGAAAGCCTGGGTCGCTTTGGACGTGCCGCAGTGCGGATATTGCCAGTCCGGACAGATCATGAGCGCCGCCGCGTTGCTGCACCATAATCCCAAGCCCACGGATGCCGACATTGACGACGCCATGGTGGGCAACATCTGCCGCTGCGCCACCTATATCCGTATCCGCAAGGCCATCCACGAAGCCGCGGTTGAATTGGCGAAGGGAGAACCGGCATGAACACGCAGGTCAACATTAGCCGCCGCGCCATTCTCAATCTCAGCGCCGGAGCGGCCGGCGGATTGATGCTAGGCGTTTTTGTGGGCGCGACGCCCAAGGCCGCGCAGGCGGGCGTAAGCACCTCCGCCGCGTTCAAGCCTAACGCGTTCATCACGATCATGCCCGATGGACATATCACGATCATGTCCAAGAACCCGGAGATCGGCCAAGGCATCAAGACCTCCTTGCCCATGATCATCGCCGAAGAGTTGGACGCGGCCTGGAGCGACGTGGAGATCGTCGAAGCGCCGACGAACGAGAAGGTCTACGGCCATCAGTTCGCGGGCGGCTCGCTTTCGGTTTTCATGAACTGGAAGCCCTTGCGCCAAGTGGGCGCAACGGCCCGCACGATGCTGGTGGAGGCCGCGGCCAATGAATGGCGCGTGCCCGCGAATGAATGCACGACGGCCAACAGTGTGGTGACGCATACCCCGAGTGGCCGTCAGCTCACGTACGCCGCGTTGGCCGGCAAGGCCGCCGCGCTGCCGGTGCCCGACGCCAAGACCGTCGCCTTGAAGAACCGTAGCGACTTCAAGCTGCTCGGCACGCGGATCGGCGGCGTCGACAATGAAAAAATCGTGACGGGCCAGCCGCTGTTCGGCATCGATAAGACGCTGCCGGGTATGCTGTATGCCGCTTATGAGCGCTGCCCCGCCCTGGGCGGCCGCGTGAAAAGCGCCAATCTCGATCAGATTAAAAAAATGCCGGGCGTGAAAGATGCCTTCGTCATCGACGGCAACAAGAAGTACCCCACATTGTTGCGGCCCGGCGTCGCCATCGTCGCGGACACCACCTGGGCGGCGTTCCAGGCCAAAGCGGCGCTGCAAGTCGAATGGGACGAAACCGACGCCTCCAAGGACAGTTGGAGCGCGATCCAGGCGCAAGCCCATGACCTTGGGCAAAAGCCGCGCGGCGAAAACGTCGTCTTCGCCACCAAGGACAAGGACGTCGATGCCGCTTTCAAGACCGCGGCCAAAACGGTGAAGGCGTTCTATCATTATCCCTTCGTGCCGCACGCCCCGCTGGAGCCGCAAAACGCCACGGCATGGCGGCGCGGCGACAAACTCGACATCTGGGCGCCGACGCAAATTCCCGGCACCGCGCTGGGCATGTTCGATTCCCTCGGGATCGTGTTCTATCCGTTTTTCCAGGACGAATTGGGCATTGCCGCTGAAAACGTGACGATCACCCCGACGCGCAGCGGCGGCGGGTTCGGACGCCGCGGCTGGAACGATTTCCTTTGCGAAGCGGCGGCTATTGCCGCCCGCGTCGATGCGCCCGTCAAGTTGCAGTGGACGCGCGCAGACGATATGCGCCACGACCAGTACCGCGCCGGCGGGTTCCACGCCTTAGAGGGCGGCCTCGACGACAAGGGCAAGCTGGTGGCGTTCCGCAATCACTTCATCACCTTTACCGCCAACGGCAAGACGCCGGTCGCGGGCGGCGGCATGGCCGCGAGCGAGTTCCCCGCGCAGTTCGTCGACACAGCGGAAATTTCCCAAACCATGTTGCCGCTGAGAACGCCGTGCGGCTTCTGGCGTGCGCCGGGTTCCAACGTGTTCGCCTTCGCGATCCAGGGATTTATTCATGAAATGGCCACGGCGGCCGGGCGCGATCACCTGGAATTTCTGCTGAGCATCATGAACGATCCGCGCGCGCCCGAACCCAAAGGCCCCAATTCGCTCAACACCGCGCGCGCCATCGCCGTCACCAAACTCGCCGCCGAGAAGGCCGGATGGGGACGCAAGATGCCCGCGGGGCACGGCCTGGGGCTCGCCTTCTATTTCAGCCACGCCGCGCACATCGCCGAGGTGGCCGAGGTCAGCGTCGACAAAAACAACAAAGTACGTGTGCATAAAGTGTGGGTGGCCGCCGACGTGGGGCCCATCGTCAACCGCTCCGGCGCCGAGAGCCAGGTGCAAGGCTCCGTCATCGACGGCATCAGCACCATGATGAATCTCGGACTCACTATCGAGAAGGGCCGTATACAGGAAAGCAATTTCGATACGTACAACATGCTGCGCATGCCGCATGCGCCGGAAGTCGAGGTGCACTTCATTGAATCGGACAACCCGCCGAGCGGCTTGGGTGAACCGGCCTTGCCGCCCATCGCGCCCGCCGTGGCCAACGCCATTTTCGCCGCCACGGGACAGCGCGTGCGGTCGATGCCTTTGTCGCTGGCGGGGATGACGGTTTAGGTTGGCTGCAGCTGAGATCGTCCGGCCCTATTCTACGATCAGGGAATCCTGGGCACGCCCACGGAAAAAATGAAGAACCGCGAAGGCCGCATCAAACGATTTTCGGAGGGGTTCCGATACTATGAAGGCGATGTCGGAAGGGAAATAGCTTCAGCGAGCAATCCCGAACTTGATTTTAGATCTCGCGGTTTCTCCGTAAGGCGACACTTCACTCTGAAAGAAGCTGTGGTACCGTAAATAACGGTGCAAATCCTCCGCCTGGCGTGCGAAAATTTGTTGTCTGACCTTGATAGAGACGCGCCGCCGCCAGGATTATTCGGCCGGCATAGGTATAAAGTCGGATGTCAACTTTGAGGGCACTCAGGGCTCCATCGACTTTGACGGTTCGCTGGCCCGGCGAAGCAAAGTTTTGCGCGATGTAGTCGGCTTTGAGAATTGCCCCCCACGTTCCTTTCGTCAGCTTGTCGCCACGGTAACTGCCTTTGCTGCCATAACCCATTGCCGGTTTGAAAAAGAAATGTTTGCGTTCGCGCCAAAGACGGTCGGCGCTCTCAGCGGTTACCAGCACGGTATGCGGTATGCACGCGCTCAACAAATCGACGTCATGCTGTTCCAAGTGCAACGACCTCAGCGTTGCCGCGTCCGACAGAAGGGTAAGATTCCGCTTGTCGGCAAGCAGGGCATAGGTGTGCGGATTGGGCGTGAGAACAACGGCTCCTTCGATATAAGCCCGCCGCAGAATATGGTGACTCGGTTCGCTGAGCGAGAAGTCCACCAAACGGTTGTAAACAAGGTCAACTGGGTCGCTTCCGCAGTAGAGATGGTTGTCCTTGAGCGTGAGTTCTCTGGGATCGGCAATGACCGCATCGATGCCACTGCGTTGAAAAAGCCGCTTTGCTAAAACCATCTCAGGGTAAAGATACTGTTCCGAAGGCGTATCATCTACGATCGCGATGCGAGCCGGGCCCTCGGAGCCGCGCTGGCGTCTCCATTCGGACCGGAACATGTCTACGGTCGCGGCATCAAAAGCGTGGGCTTTTGAGATCATCAATGCGCGCTCCGGCTCAGGACAACATGCCCGCTGCGCCGGAACAAGCAGCGCATTCAAGAAGGCGCCGCCGGCATTGGTATTGATCTCAATAAGTTTCGGTCCGTCCGCGGCAACATGGAAGTCATAGCCCATCATGGCGCCGACTGGGCCGTGATCAATACCGGCGACTTCAGGCGCCCATGACAGAACCGCCCTTTGATAGTCCGGCAGTCGTGCGGCGTGCTCAATGGCGCTCACCGTCGCGCTCATGCGCGCAAAATCTGCATCCGACAGGAAAACCGATACATTGGAAAAAAGATGGGGACGCGCCTCAACCACCAAGCGTGACGTTTCAGGATCTCCGATATCGCGCTCGATTGCCCGCAAAAGAGCATCCCGTTCGAGGGTAATGCAGAAGCAATCCGCATTCAGCTTGCTGGACGACCGCGACCGCTCCGAGGAACCTCCGCATGCGCTTCTTGAGAGAATGTCCATCGGGCAGCTCCTAGCGAGGTCAATATCCCAGCGTTGCAGATTAGCGCTGGGCGGTATGCCGACAAAATCAAAAATAGTGCAATTCCCAGGCAAGTTATTGACGGCGATCAACGCTCGGGACGGGTTTCGTGGGATTGTGAGAGTCGGAATATTAAGCGCATCGAAAACAAAGGAAACCATCATGACGCTACGCCTCAAGACCGGCTTGCTTTCGGCCTTCCTCGCACTATCGGCCATTGCCTCCGCTCAAGGCGCCGAGACTCCCAAAAGTGCAACCGCGATGAATTGTCCGATGATGGCGGAAACCGGCGCTTTGCAGAAGGAAATGGGCTCAATGATGACGGATATGAGCGCGATGATGAAGGGCATCAATGATCCGACCCTAAAGACACGAATGCTCAAAATGCACGAGCAGATGGCAATGATGAAGGGCAGCATGGAAAAAATGAGCGGCGGCATGGGTGGCATGATGCAAGGCAAAGAAGGCGCGGCGCCGGCCGCTCCCGCGGCAACTCCTCCCGCCGCTGACGACCACAACGCCCACCACCCGAAGGAATAGCTTCTTACATGAGAGGAGACGCGCCGTGGAAAAGCATAAATCGCTGTCCTATCTGCCGACGATGTTCGCCGTCTGTATGCTGTTTCAGGTCATCTATCTGGCTTGCCTCGCGCTTTGGGCGTTCTTCCCTGATTTAAAGGGCCATGCCCTACTGCTTGATATTTTCCCGCAGTTCGCATTGCTCGACGTATTCAACTTCTTCTACGGCCTGATCGCGAGCGCCATATATGGCTGGTTGGTCGCGGCGACGTTCGTCTTCTTTTTCAACCTTTGGCCTAACCTCGCGTGCATCATCTTTGGCACGAAGACCGAGACACAGTGAAGATTGATATCAACAGGCTTTCGTATTGCCCTACTTCCTCACCCAACTCACCAGCCTTGTACACGCTTCTTCCATGTCCGCCGTCGCGCCGGCGAAGGAGAAGCGCACGAAGGTGTGGCCGTTGAAGGGGTCGAAGTCGATGCCGGGGGTGGCGGCGACGCCCGCTTCGTTCAACATGCGTTTGCACAGGGTTTGCGAGTCCTCGCCGAATTTTGAGATGTCGGCGTAGATGTAGAACGCGCCGTCGGCGGGGGCGAATTTCTCGAAGCCGCTTTCGGGCAGGCGGCGCAGGAGCACGTCGCGGTTGCGGGCGTAGCGCGCGACGTTGGCTTCCAGCTCGTCCCGGCATTCAAACGCCGCGAGGCCGCCGTGCTGCGAGACGGCGGGCGGCGCGATGAAAAGATTCTGCGCGAGGCATTCCAGCGGCCGCAACAAGTCCGGCGGCAACACCAGCCAGCCGAGACGCCAGCCGGTCATGCTGAAGTATTTGGAAAAGCTGTTCACGATGATCGCGCTGTCCGACAGGCCCGCCGCCGTGGTGGCCTGCTGGCCGTAGGTGATGCCGTGATAGATCTCGTCCGACACGAGGCGGATGCCGTGCGTGTCGCAAAAAGCCACCAGCTCGCGAAACGCGTCGGCGGGCACGACGGAGCCGGTGGGATTGGCGGGACTGCCAATGATCAATCCATCCGGCAACTTCGCCATCTTCTTAAGATGATCAACGCTCGGCTGATAGTGCGTGGCGCCGTCGACCTTGATCAGCTCCGGCACGACACCGAGGCTGGTGAGGATGTGGCGGTAGGCGGGGTATCCGGGCGCGGCGAGCGCGACGCGGTCGCCGGCTTCAAAAGCGGTGAGGAAGGCGAGGATGAAGCCCGAGGACGAACCGGTGGTGACAAAAATCCGCTCGGCGGCAATTTCAACAGCGTACATGTCGCGGTAATGGCGGGCGATGCGCGCGCAGAGCATGGGCATGCCCGCCGCCAGGGTGTAGCCCAGCGGGTCGCTGGGCAAAATGCGCGCGACGGCTTCCGCCGCGCCGCGCGGCATGCCGGTGGAGGGCTGGCCGACTTCGAGGTGGATGATCTTGCGGCCGGCGGCTTCCAGCGCGGCGGCGTCGCGCATCACGTCCATGACAATGAACGGCGGCACCTGCCCGCGTTGCGCGACTTTGATGACCATGACTAATCCTTTGGAGCGAGAATAAGCGCGTAACCGTCGCCGCGCGGATCGCTGCGCGCGGCGCAGACGGGAGCGCCTTCCGCGGCGGAACTGCACGCCAGCATATTGATCAATGTGGCACGTTTGCCGGGCGTCTTCGGCAGATTTTCGGCGACCTGGTTCAGCGCGCGGTTCTCGGCGACCACGGCGCGCGTGACCGCGACCACATCCTGTATGGCGCCCTCGCCCGCCGCCGCCGCCGCGAACACAAGCCGATTGGTGGCGATGTTGATGCCGATGACGGGGGCGAGAACCTTGGCGCTCACGCCCGGCGCATCGGGCGCGGGCGCGAGCAAGAAGCCGGCACCCTTGGGCATGAGGCCGAGACCAAAGGGCCGGCCCATGCTGATGGCGCAGGCGACGGCGCCGCCGGCATCGTCG
>JAIEMI010000069.1 GCA_019752235.1 Rhodospirillaceae bacterium | reverse complement strand
GACGTCGCGCAGGTGGTCAACATCGCCGTCTCGGCGCTGATTTTCCTGTCACCGATCTTCTATCCGCTGACGGCGCTGCCGGAAAACATCCGCCCGCTGCTCTACCTCAACCCCATGACACTGGCGGTGGAACACGCGCGCGGCGTGCTGATCGCCGGCGAAATACCGGACGCCTTGAGTTACGGAGTATTTCTGGCGGTAGGGCTAGTGGTGGCTGGCCTGGGCTTCGGGTTTTTCCAGAAGACACGGAAAGGATTCGCCGATGTCCTCTGAGACCGTTCTCAGCGTCAGTAACCTGTCGAAGTGCTATCAAATCTATGATCAGCCGCGCCACCGGCTGCTGCAAAGTCTCTTTCGTGGCCGCCGGAAATATTTTCGCGAGTTCTGGGCCCTGCGGGACGTATCGCTCGAAGTCAAACGCGGCGAGGTGCTGGGTATCATTGGGCGCAATGGCGCCGGAAAATCCACCTTGCTGCAAATCATTTGCGGCACGGCCACGGCAACCTCCGGCACGGTGACGACTCACGGCCGCGTGGCGGCGCTGCTGGAACTGGGCGCGGGCTTTAATCCGGAATTTACGGGGCGCGAGAACGCCTTTTTGAACGCGGCCATCCTGGGTATGACGCGGGAAGAGACGGAGGCGCGTTTCCCCGACATCGCCGCCTTCGCCGAGCTTGGGGATTTCATCGACCAGCCGGTGAAGACGTACTCCAGCGGCATGTTCGTGCGCCTCGCCTTCGCCGTCGCCATTCACGTCCAACCCGACATCCTGATCGTCGACGAAGCCTTGAGCGTCGGCGACTTCGCGTTCCGCAACAAATGCTTGGAGCGGATTCAAAAGCTGGTCGCCGGCGGCGTGACGGTGCTGTTCGTCACCCATGACATCAGCACGTTGCAGCTTTTGTGTACGCGGGTGCTGTGGCTCGATCATGGCCATGTCCGCGCCGAAGGCGATCCGTTGCGCGTTTCGCAGGACTACTATTCCGACGCACCGGGCCTGAAGACCGAGGCACCCACCCAGGCAGCGCTGCCGATCCAGCAGGAAACCGGTAAGGCAATCTTCACCGACGCACATCTGGTGGGCGAACGCACCGAATTCGCGCCCGGCGAAGCCGTTGAAGTCGCCTTCACCTTATTGGCCAAGGACGATCTGGGGCCCATCGTGTTTAACCTCAGCGTCTACCGCACCGACGGCGATTGGGTGATCGGCCAGACCAGCCGCGACATCGGACTTTACTGGAAAGCCGCCGCGGCGGGCGAGACCCGCGCGGGCGCCCTGCGGCTCACGCCCTTGAGCCTCGCGCCGGGCGATTACCGGTTGTGCGTCGGGGCCTGTTCCGAAGACTACAGCATATGTTACGCTCTCACCGACCTCACGATCCGGTTCTCCGTACGCGCACCGTTCCCGACCTGGGGAAAATTCCTGCATCCCATCGAGTGGATCTCTCATGACGGCTGAGCATCCTTGTCCGGTCTGCGGCGATGCGCGGCATTTAGCAGCCGCACCCGGCGCGGACCTCCATATCTGTGCGACGTGCGGCGCCGCGCATGTCTATACGCCGAGAGATCAGGCGCAAACGCGCGCGCCAGTTCCCACCGACGTCCTCGATATGATCCTGAGCCGTACACCTGCCGGCTCGATTTTGGACGTCCGCTGTGGAGACGGTGCGAGCCTGGCCGCAGCCATGACGCGCGGCTGGCGCTGTTTTGGGGTGGAACCGTCTGCGGAATTGCGCGCGGCGGCGAAGAAGCGGCTGAGCGGCGCATTCATCGTCGAAAGCATTGGCGAGGTCATCCCGCACCACTTCGACGTGGTGTTGCTGCCGCATATTCTGTCCGACCTGCCCTCGCCATATCCCGCCCTCTATCAGCTGTTTTCCATCGGCGCCATCGCGGCCAAGACCACTGTCGTCATCACGACAGCGGCGGGCCTTGTCCGCTATACGCCGCCCGCCTTGGAGTACTTGCTGAAGCGCTTGCATTTCGCCGCTCCCGACATCCGCGAGAGCAATAACGGCCTGGTGGCGATCGCGCACGGCAGCGACTTCACCGAATTCATGCGCGAGCGTTATGTGCCCGGCACATGGTCGAAGCTGGCGGAGTACGAGCACCTGCCGCGTTACGCCATGGCCAAGACCCTGGCGGCGGGAAAGACGGTGTTGGATTTCGGCTGCGGCACGGGATACGGCGCCGCGATCATGGCCGACGTGGCCGCGAACGTGACGGGCCTCGACATCGACGCCGCTGCTTTGGCCTGGGCGGAAAAAAGCCATCACAATTCACGCCTCGCCTTCCGCCGCCACGATGACCTGGGCGCGTCGCTGCCGGAGAAATCATTCGACCTCATCACCTGCTTTGAGATGATCGAGCACGTGGAGCACGCCACCCAAAAAGCGGCTGTGGCGAGCATGGCGCGGCTGCTGCGCGACGATGGTGTGCTGGTGATCTCGACGCCCAACCCGGACGTGACGGCGCTGTACGGCGCGAACCCCTATCACATCCGGGAAATGACCGAGGCCGAGTTCCGCGAACTACTGGCCCCGCATTTCCCGCACATCGAAATTCTGCGCCAGTACGTGCGCGTCGGCATCGCCATCGACCACGATGGCGGCGGCAACGCCATGACGCCCGGCAACCTCGGCGAAGGGCCCGGCGCCAAGCCGCTGGCCTTCCTGGCCGTATGTTCGCGTGCGGCACTGCCCGTCCTGCCGAACCGCGTGCTGTTCGATCAGGAGGTCGATTTCATCGCGCAGTTTATGCAGAAGGAAGAGACAATCAACCGCACCCGCATGGAAGCGTACCGGCAGAGCGAAGACGTGCACAGCCTGCACGGCCAGTTGGATCAAACCGTCCAGTCCCTGCGCGCTTCGCAAGAGGACACCGCGCGTGTGGCGGCCGCGCTACACGCCAAAGGCGAAGAGTTGAAGTTGAAAGGCGAAGAGTTGAAGTTGAAGGGCGAAGAGCTGGATACGTTGCGCCGTGTACGCGACGACGAACTGAGCAGTCCGCGTTTCCTAGCGCGCCGGCTCTGGCATGCGAGCCGCGCGCGCCTGAAGGCCAAGCTGTCCGGCAAATGAGTTATCTGTGTTCCCTCGTCATTCCCACCAAGAATGGTGGCGAACTCTTCAAACACGTGGTCGCTGGCTTGCGGCGCCAAACTGTGTGGAAGAATGTGGAGTTCATCATCGTCGACTCGCAATCCGATGACGACACCGTGGAAACCGCCAAGGCTGCCGGGGCCACGTGCCTCACCGTCGCTGCCGCCGATTTTAATCACGGCGCGACGCGCGACTTCGCGATTTCACAAGCCACCACCAACCGCATCGTGCTCCTCGTGCAGGACGCCACACCTCACGACGACCGCTTAATCGAAACCCTGATCACGGCGCTGGAGGAGAATAACGTCGCCGGGGTTTATGCCCGCCAGATTCCGTACCCGGACGCCGACGTCATCACCAAGCGCAACCTGAATGCCCACTGGACAGGGCGTATGGAACGCGCCACCGCCGAGATCAAGAACCTCGATGCCTATGCCGCTCTACCGCCGCACCAGCGTTATATGCTGTGCAACTTCGATAACGTCTGCTCCGCCATCCGCAAGGATGTCTGGGCGCAGGAGCATTTCGGACGCATCAATTTCGGCGAGGACATCGACTGGGCCGAACGCGTGTTGAAGCGCGGCCACAAAATCGTCTACGAGCCCAAGGCCGCCGTGATCCATTCCCACGATCGCCCGTTGAGCTACGAATACAAGCGAACCTATGTCTGTCACCGTAAACTTTACAACCAGTTCCGGCTTCAGGTGGCGCCGACACTCTACACGGTGCTGCATGCCTGGGTGCATTGGACCTTGCGCGATATGGCGCATATCGCGCGCCACGAACCGCACTGGCCCACCAAGCTGCAGATGATTTTCAAGTCTCCGGCCTACAATTTGCTGCGCGTATGGGGCCAGTATCGGGCCGTACGCGACGAAAAGGCCGGCGCCGCAAATACCGTGCGGGGCGTCTAGCTTGAAAATCCTTCTCACGGTCCACCAGTTCTTCCCCAACTATTTTTCGGGGACCGAGGTTCTGACATACAGCGTCGCGAAGGAGTTTCTGCGGCGCGGGCACGCCGTGGCCGTGCTGACGGGTTTCCCGGCCCAGCAGCAGTTGGATGACGCCGACCGCTTCGACGAATACGATCTGGAGGGCATTCGCGTTTTCCGCTTTCATCATGCCTATGTGCCGATGGGCGGCCAGAACGTGGTGACGGAGATCGAATACGACAACCATCTGAGCGCCAAGTACTTCGCCCGCATTCTAGAAACCTTTAAGCCCGACATCATTCACTTCTTTCATATGAGCCGCCTCGGCGTCGGCATGATCGACGCCGTCGTCAGCGCCGAAATCCCGGCCTACTTCACGCCGACGGATTTCTGGTCGATCTGCCCGACGGCGCAGTTGCTGCTGCATGGCGGCAAGGTCTGCCCGGGGCCGACGCCTTACGCCGGAAACTGCGTGAAGCACGTGGCCGAACTGACGCGCGGACCCAAAGTCGGCGCGGTCGCACGGCGTGTGCCGGATATGCTGGCCGATCTTATCGTCAGACTCACCGCGAACGGCGTGCTGCCGCGTCACGCCCTGAGCGGCGAGATCACCGCCATGCGGCGGCGCAAGAGCACGCTCGTGGCGCGCCTGAACTGGCTACAGGGCATCGTCTCGCCGACAAAACTCATGACGCGTGTGTTGACGGAGAACGGCGTGGACACGCGGCTGATCATGAACGCCCGCTACGGCATCGACGTCGCCGGCTACGACACCAGCCTGTCCGAAGTGAAACCCGGCGCACGGCTGGTCATCGGCTTCATCGGCACGCTCGCCCCGCACAAAGGCCCCCACATTCTGATCGAAGCGTTCAAGGGCCTGCCCCCGGGCGCGGCGGAACTGAAAATCTACGGCAACCCCGCCGACTTCCCCGATTACTATGCCGGCCTTCAACGGCGTGCCGAAGGGATCGCCGGTATCACCTTCTGCGGCACCTTCCCTAACGGCGAGATCGGTAAAGTCATCTCGGGCATCAACGTGCTGATCGTGCCGTCGCTGTGGTACGAGAACACGCCTCTGGTGGTGTATTCCTCCCTCGCCGCGCGCCGTCCGGTGATCGCCTCGGACTTTCCGGGCCTGTCGGAAACCATCACGCATGACGCCAACGGCCTGATGTTCCCGCCGGGCGATTTCATGGCGCTGCGTGCGCGGCTGCGGCGGTTGATCGACGAGCCGGCCCTCCTGGGAACATTAAGCGGCAATTGCCGTCCGCCGAAGTCGTCCGCGACTTACGTTGACGAGTTGCTTGGCCTCTATCGGAACGGCTTGCCGGACGCGCCGAAGGCGCGCGACCTTAGCGCCTTGCGGCGCTTTGCGCCCCTGGGCTCCATGGACAACCGCGGCGCCCTGTCGGGATGGGCCGTGGCCGGACTGAACAACCCTGCCCGTATCAGTCTGCGCACGGGCGCCGAAATCCACGGCGAGACCCGCAGGTTCATGCCGCGGCCGGACGTGCGGGATGCTCTGCGTAAAGGCGGGGTCAACGTGAAGGCCAATGCCTTCGGCTTCGTGATCAAGCTGCCGGACGGCCTCGACCGCGCGCAAGCCGTCCTGCATTGCGAGGCCGCCGACGGCCGGGTTTTTACCGTGCCGCTCCGCGATCTGGCGGTGGGCGCGGCCCACCACACAGGCGGGGGGGATTACATGGCAATCGACAGCGAGCGTCTGATGTGGCAAGCCGGGAGCCCTTAAAGCCCGCGGAACGCGACGTGAGAGAACCTTGGTGACGATATCCCATAAACCGCGATGCCTCGTCCTCGGCGGCAAAGGCTTCATCGGGTCGCACCTGGTGGACGCGCTGCTGCGCGAAGGCTTTCCCATCACGGCTTTCGACCGCGCCAATATCCTGCCGCTGAACGACGCCGCCACCGCCGCGCGCGTCACGTGGATCGACGGCGACTTCACCAGTGAAGCCGACGTGAGCGCGGCGCTGGCCGGATGCGAGGTGGTTTTTCACCTTGTGTCGACGACGCTGCCGCAGTCTTCCAACGCCGATCCGGTCTTCGACGTCGAGACAAACGTCGCCGGCACGGTACGGATGCTGAACCACGCCGTGAAAAACGGCGTGAAGAAAGTCATTTTCATTTCCTCCGGCGGGACGGTCTACGGCGTGCCGCGCCAGGTGCCCATCCCCGAAGATCATCCGACGGACCCGATCTGCTCCTACGGCATCACCAAGCTGGCCGTCGAAAAATACCTCCACCTGTACCGCACGCTACACGGCCTGGATTACACCGTCTTACGCCTGTCCAACCCCTTCGGCGAACGTCAGCGCACCACGGCCGCCCAAGGCGCCGTGGCGGTGTTCATGGGCAAGGTCTTGCGCGGCGACAAAATCGAGATCTGGGGCGACGGCTCGGTGGTGCGCGATTACGTCTATATCGGCGACGCCGTGGCGGCCATGGTGAAGGCCATCGGCTATAACGGACCTGAGCGCGTGTTCAACATCGGCTCGGGCGCAGGCGTCACCTTGAAAGATATCATCGCCGGAATCGAACAGGTGACGGGCCGCAAGGCCGACTGCCGCTACACCGCCGCCCGCGCCTTCGATGTGCCGGTAAGCGTGCTGGCCCTGGATCGCGCCCGCGATGCGCTGGCGTGGACACCTTCCACACCCTTCACCGACGGCTTGCGCAAGATGCTGGTGTGGATGCAGACCCACGCCCGCCACGAGATCGGCGCACCGTGACACGCATCGGCGGCGCCATACCCGGCCTGGCCGTGATGGCGTGGTTCGCAGCCGTGGTGATCGGCGTAGCGCGCGCCGCCCTCGGCACCACCGAACCACCCGTGTGGGACGCCTTGTCCTATGTGCAAAAAGCGCTCACGTTCTGGCAGGCGGTGGACGCGGGCAAACCGTTCAATCCATTCGATCTGCCCATGACGGCGCGCCCGCCCGGCACCATTCTCATGTCCTATCCGTGGGGCTGGTCCGATGATTTCCGCTGGTTCTATTTCCGCTCGGTGATCATTCCGATGGGGCTTTTGATCGCCGCGGTGTATCTCGCGGGTTACCGCATGGCGGCGGCGCGGAAAAATCACTGGGTTCTGGCGGGCTTGGCGATCGCTTTGGCCGGCATGCCGATGTTGTTTCGCTTTCAGATGCTGACCAAGGAAGGTGTATACGCCTGGGGGCTGGTGGACGGATTTCTGGCGGGCGTCGCCGCATTGGCCGCCGCCGCCGTGATCCGCAGCGTGACGTCGCGCTCCGTCGGCTGGGCCGCAACTGCAGCGCTGCTGGCCGCGTTCTGCCTCCTCATCAAACCCGCGGGCGCGCTGTTGATGGCGGTGACGGGCGCGGCATGGCTTGTGCTGGCCTTAACCCCGGCGCGTCTGCGCGCGGATGCGGGGGAGCGGCGCTTTATATCCTTAAGCCTTGTCATCGCCGCCGCGATCTTCGCCCTGATCGCTACAGCCGCTTTCACCTCCGCGTATTTCTCGGCGGAGAACATCGCCTTTGGCCGGCGCGTGATGGGCATGTTCGACCGGGAACTCGGTTCCATCGTCAGCCTGCCCCTGATGCTCGAATTGGTGCGCGAGAGTTTTGGCTATGTCGTACCGGCGATCGTTCTCGCGGGACTTTTCATGAGAAACAGGGCATCGGCGGCGGCGCTGATCTGCCTCGCTGCCGGAATCTGGCTCTGGTTGTCTCAAACCGACGCCTCACAGATCAGATATTTCGTGCCGTTTGGTGCGATGGCCTTTGTTCTGCTGGTTCCGTCGGTCGTCAGGGCGATGGACCGCCTGCCGCCGGCGCCGGC
>JAIEMI010000095.1 GCA_019752235.1 Rhodospirillaceae bacterium | reverse complement strand
GGCTGTCGAGGACGTCGCACGTCAGGCGGACCAGATCCGCAAGATCCTCAGCCAGTATCCGACCAAGACGCGCGTGTCGCTGTCGGGCCCCATGGTTGTGGCGCGCGACATCGCCCATGCCAAGCTGAAAGAACGCATCGACCGCGGCGAAGGCCTGCCCGAATACTTCAAGCAACACGCCGTCTATTACGCCGGCCCCGCCAAAACGCCGAAAGGCTACGCCTCGGGCGCCTTCGGCCCCACCACCGCGGGCCGCATGGACGCCTACGTTGATGACCTGCAGGCCGCCGGCGGTTCCATGGTGATGCTGGCCAAAGGCAACCGCTCCAAGGCCGTCACCGAAGCTTGCAAAAAGCACGGCGGCTTCTACCTCGGCTCCATCGGCGGCGCAGCCGCCATGCTGGCCGAACACAACATCAAGAAAGTGGAAGTGGTCGAGTACGCCGAGCTAGGCATGGAAGCCATCTGGAAGATCGAAGTGCAAGACTTCCCCGCCTTCATCGTGGTGGACGACAAGGGCAACGACTTTTTTACCCAGCTCTAACTCAAACCGTCACCCTCGGGCCCGCGCCCACCATCAAAGTTATAAGCTCAATAGGGGAGCAAGCCGCGCGTCGATCTCGTCAAGCACTTCGGGCGGCGCAACGCCGACAACTTCCATCTTGCGTGCTTCGCGATCGATGCTCTTGACGTGATCCACAAGCGCAACACCGGAAACAGCTAATCCTTCAGGCAGCTTCACTTCCATCGGCCAGCCGCGCTCGCGGCTGGTGATGGGGCACACCACAGCCAACCGCGAATGTTCGTGATAGGCGCGCGTCGTGAGCACGATGCCGGGACGACGGCCCGCCTGTTCGCTGCCCGCTTGTGGAGAAAACAGAAGCCAGACGAGACTGCCGCGATCCGGCAAATCCGTCACAGCAACTCCTCGCCGCGCGAATCATCTTCCTCGAGACGGTGCTCCCGTTCAGGAGTCATTTCCGCGAGGAGGTCTTCCAAAATGAAGCGCCGCCGCGAACGGGCAATGATAATGCGACCATCCGGCCCAGCCTCGACATCCACACGCATACCCTCGGTAAGTCCCACACGAGCAGCGACGTCTCTTGGCACTCGAAGGCCTAAGCTATTGCCCCACTTGGTAATTTTAACCTGTTTAGCCATTCCAACCTCCGTGTATATCAATATAATATACATATAACTTAAGATATAATCTTGATTTTATTGTCACGCCGTCTACCTTATCTTACAAGTTAAGGTCTTAGCTTATTACGGAGCGACTCATGGCAAATGTAATGTCCACCACAAAGCTTGCGGAGCTTTTGACCACATCTGAGCCATATAAAAGTATGTGCATTCGTATTCTCAACAATCAGTTGGTTCTGGGCGCAGATCCTTTCCAACCCAATTACGTTATCGATTTTTCCGACGAGAGCATTCGCCCATACAGCTCGGAAAATCTCGCACAGAATGTATCCCTGTCTGCACCGCCGGTTCGAGAGCACTACAACATACAGACCAAGGGAAGCCGTCGCAGTGGCAAGTACTGGTTTGAAATAAATAATCGGCGCGAAGAGTGTGGTTCGTTAAAAGAGCTTCTTGCCGCAGGACTGCGTGCAATAGAGCACACTCGCCCAGGAACGCTCGAAAAGCTCTCTCATATAAAGCCCCGTTCCAAAAGAATTGTCGCCCGCGACCCCAAACAGCTTTTCGAAAAAGACCACCTGGTCAAGCCGTACTCAGAACCACTCGACGGCGAATGGTGGTACGGGACAAATAATTCCGATCCTGAAACGAGCTCCTGGCTTGAGCGCGCTTGTTCACTCGCGGAATTGAAATGGAATGTGGACTTCAAGACAAGTCTCACAACGTCGCTAACCCTTAGTGACTTTTAGACATGTATGGAATCCTAAGGGATGGACCAACATCAGGAGCCCTTACCATCGCTCTCGCCCACGGCGCCGGCGCGCCCATGGACACGCCTTTCATGACCTTCTTCGCCGAAGGTCTCGCGAAGCACGGCTATCGCGTCGCGCGGTTTGAGTTTCCTTACATGGCCGCGCGCCGTACCGACGGCAAACGCAAGCCGCCGGATCGTCAGCCGGTGTTGCTCGAGAGCTGGCGCGCGGTGATCGACGAGATCGGCGCTTCTCGTCTCGTCATCGGCGGCAAGTCCATGGGCGGGCGCATGGCCAGCCTGATCGCCGACGAAACCAAAGTCCGAGGTCTGCTCTGCCTCGGCTATCCGTTCTACGGCGCGGGCCGCAAGGACAAGCCGCGCACCGCGCATCTGAAGACGCTCAAGACTCCTACTCTTATATGTCAGGGCGCCCGCGACCCCATGGGCGACCACGACTCCGTCACCGCCCTCACCCTGTCCCAGAAAATCCGCATCCACTGGGCGCCCGACGGCGACCACGATCTCAAGCCCCGCAAGGCCTCCGGCTTCACCCATGACCAAAACCTGACCGCCGCCCTTGACGCAGCGGCTGCATTCCTCGCAGGGTTATAGGGTACTTTCCACAGCGGGAGCCTCGACGTGAAAAAACTGGTAGCCGTCGGCTTAGGCGTTGCAGGGATGATTGCCGTCGGTCTTGCCGTCTACAAATTTGTAGGTGTGCCAGACGTAGCGGTACGTGAGAGCGCTCATTTGTCCGCCACGGAACTCTCAGATCAGGGTCTGAAAGCGTATTACGCTCACGATCTTGAAGCGGCCATTGCGAGCTATACGCTTTCGCTCAAAAGAGATCCTAATAACTCCCTGACCTACCTTCGCCGGGGAACGGCCCTCCAAGAGCAAGGCCAGTTTGAAGCCGCGTCGGCGGATTATACTCAGGCGATCAAGCTGAATACATTTGGAACAGAGACCGAAGCGGCTCTTCGTTCCATGCGCGGACACACCTTCGCACGGTTAGGCAAAGCGAAAGAAGCCCTCGAAGACTACGATCAATCCATCGCGCTGAATCCAGTCCTCCCTAAATCCTATCGTGAGCGCGCAACATTAAAGCTGGTTACCGGTGGCATCGGGGACGCTAAACCTGATTACGAAGCCGTGCTGAAGATCGTTCCAAATGATCGGACAGCGCAACTTGGTTTGGGGATCGTCCACTATTGGGAGCGCGACTGGGCAAAGGCCGCCGCGTATTTCGCACTTATCAGAGAAAAGTCAAAGCAAGATGCTGAAATTGCAATGTGGAGCGTACTTGCACGCTTACGCAATAACGAGAGCGTGAAGGAAACGGAGTATCAGGATATCGACCAAAACAAATGGCCCGGGCAAATTATCGCTCACCTTCTAGGTCACGAGATATCGCTCGACAAATACATCGAGGACGCCGCAGCAAAAAATGACCCACAAATTGCCGATTATATATGCCGGGGTAGTTTTGCCGCATTCGCTCTTATTCAAATCAAACAAAAGGTCGAGAAGACCGCCGAAGAATACGCCAAGATTAGCAACGGCGGCTCTTACTTGGACAGTGTCAGCGGATTAATGGAGAAATGTGGCGTGGCCTCCATTGAACGCGTCATCGTGCAAAATGAAATCAAATATTTGAAAGCCCAGCACCCATGACCACCCGCACCGAGACCGATAGCCTGGGCGCCGTCGAGGTTCCTGCCGACCGCTATTGGGGCGCGCAGACCCAGCGCAGCATTGAGAACTTCAAGATCGGCGGCGAGCGCATGCCGCTGGCCCTGATCCGCGCCTTCGGCCGGCAGAAAAAAGCCGCCGCCGCCGCCAACAAGCTGCTGGGCGAACTGCCCGCCGACATCGCCGAAGCCATCGCGCAAGCCGCGCAGGAAGTGATCGACGGCAAGCTCGACGACGAGTTTCCGCTGGTGATCTGGCAGACCGGTTCCGGCACCCAGACCAACATGAACGCCAACGAAGTTATCGCCGGCCGCGCCAACGAAATCCTCACCAAGAAGCGCGGCGGCAAAAGCCCGGTGCACCCCAACGACCATGTCAATCGGGGCCAGTCCTCCAACGACAGCTTCCCCGCCGTCATGCACATCGCCACGGCGCTGCAGGTCGCCGGCCAGCTGATGCCCGCGCTGGAAAAACTCCACGGCACCCTCGACAACAAGGCCGACGCCTTCGCGGGCATCGTCAAAATCGGCCGCACGCATTTGCAGGACGCCACACCGCTCACGCTGGGTCAGGAATTTTCCGGCTACGCGGCCCAGGCCAGCTTTGGCATCGACCGTCTCAAGGCGACGCTGCCCCGCCTCACGCGCCTCGCCCAGGGCGGCACCGCCGTCGGCACCGGCCTTAACGCCAAAAAAGGCTTCGCCGACAAGTTCTGCGCCGAACTGCGCAAGGACACCGGTCTCGCCTTCTGGCCGTCGGTGAATTTCTTTGAGGCCCTGGCCACCCACGACACCATGGTGGAGGTGTCCGGCGTACTCAACACCATCGCCGTGTCGCTCATGAAAATCGCCAACGACATCCGCCTGCTGGCCTCGGGTCCGCGCTCGGGTCTCGGCGAATTGATTCTCCCCGCCAACGAACCGGGCTCGTCCATCATGCCCGGCAAAGTGAATCCCACCCAGGCCGAGGCGCTCACCATGGTCTGCGCGCAGGTCATGGGCAATCACACCGCCGTCACCGTCGCCGGCTCCCACGGCCATCTGGAACTCAACGTCTTCAAGCCGGTCATCGCCGCCAACGTGCTGCAGTCGATCCGCCTGCTGACCGACGCCATCCACAGTTTCATCGCGCATTGCTTGACCGGCCTGAAGCCCGACAAAGCCTCCATCGCTCGCCACGTCGAGAACTCGCTGATGCTGGTGACGGCCCTGGCCCCGCACATCGGTTACGATAAGTCCGCCGAGATCGCCAAGGCGGCCCACGCCTCCGGGTCGACGCTGAAGGACGCCGCCGTGAAATCCGGCTACGTCTCCGCCGCGCAGTTCGACGCCTGGGTGAAGCCCGGCGACATGATCGGACCTCATGATTAAAAAGCGGTCCGTGGATATCGCGGGGCACCGGACAAGCGTGTCCATCGAAGCGCCCTTCTGGGATGCGCTGAACGAGATCGCCGCGCGTCAAAAGATATCGGTCAACGCGCTGATCGCAAAGATCGACACCGCGCGCGACGGCAACCTCTCCAGCGCCATTCGCGTGTTCGTGCTGCAGGAATTACAAAAAGACTAATTCGGCAGCAGCGTGATGTTGGGCAAGTCCAATGCGCCCTTCACGGCGATGGGCACCGAAGCCGGGCGCGCGCCGGCATTCGCCGCCTCAAGGCGAAGTCTGCCGGTCATATCCACCTGCCACCGCGGCAAGTCGATAGTGCCGGTGAAGGCCCCGCCGTAGGATTTCGACGCCACCGTCGCATCCTCGATTTTGATCTTGCCTTGCGCGGCGGAGAAACGTGACTCCAGCGTCACCGTGCCGCCTTTCTGGCCGCTCAAACCTTCCAGCTGATTGGCCGCCGCCACCGCGCCCAACAATGCCGAGATCGGCCCCGTGCCCGCTTCCGTCGCCGCGATTTTCACGGTGCCCGATCCCGAAATATCAGCGGCCATGTCGGCGGGGCTGGCGCCCTGCATGCGGAAGCTGCCCGCGAAATCCGCCTTGCCGCCGGACTTCAATCCCCCGCTGCCGCCGTTGACCGCCGTGGAAATCCCCGCCAGGTCACCGCCGATGAAGGCCAACTCGCCTTGCACCAGGGGCGACGGCGTGGCCGCCGCGCGCAGATAAATCTGTCCCGGCGCGCCGAAGACCCTGCCCTTCCAGTCCGCCAACTCGGCAACGCCGTCGCCGACGATCAGGCGCGTCTCGAAATCCTGCACCTGCAGGCCGCGCACCGTCAGCGCCGGACCCGAGATCGCGATATTGCCGCGCCAGCCCGTCAGCGCCGACCAATCGAAAGGTTCGCCCGACCACACACCGCCGCGCGCCATGAGGTTCACCGGGCGCGCATCACCGCGTGCCGCCATCGATACCGCCGTCGCCTTCGGCCAAAGCCGGTCGACGGACAGCGCCACGGCGGTCAGTGCGCCGGTGACTTCTGGTTGACCGCCGCCGCGCGCAATCTGTAAGTCGCCGGCGAACACATTGTCGCCCACGCGCACCGACACCGCTTCCACTTTTATCGCGGCGGTTTCATGGGTCACCCGCGCGGATATTTTCACCGCGCCGGGATCGGGCGTGCCAAGCGGCCACGGCCGTCCGGCGGCTTTCATCAGCGCGGCATAACTGGCCTGCGTGGCCTCAACAGTGAAAGTCAGATGCGGCTGCTGATCCAAAGTCAGCGCCTTGCCGTCGGCATGCACCGTCAGGCCTGCCGCCTTCACCGTGGCGGCAATATCAGCCTGCGCAAAGCCGCCGTGCACGACACCCATGATCGACAGCGGCGCAAGACCGCGCAGGGCCTCCGGCGGTTGCCAGCCCAAAATCCGGCCCAGGCGCGCGATGTCCGTCACGGATAGGTCGAATTGCACGTCATCAAACAACGGCGCGATGCCGAAGCCGCTCATGCCGCCGCTGATCCACGCCGTCGCGCCCGCGACATTTTCGATCGACGCGCTGCGCACTTTAAGCGCGCCGTCCTTTAAGCTGGCGTCCAAACCCAGCTTGCCGTTAGCGACGCCACCCGCCGTCAGCGAATCCACCTGCAGACGCACATCGGCATCGAAATCCGCAAGACCCGTGAAACCCGTGAACTTCGGCGTCACACCGTACGCGCCCGGTTTGTTGTCCGTGACCACCGGCGCGGCGCCGCCGACGGACGTCGGCGCAGGCATTATATAAGCATCGACATTCAGCGCGTTGATCGTCAGATCGACACCGAAGGTCGGCCGCGGTGCGGACGCCCAGGAGACGCGCCCCATCGTGGTACTGGTATCGACCACCGCTGTGATGTCCGCCAGTGTGAACCGCGTCGGCGTGCCCTGCACCGCCGCACGGAGAGACGCGCTACTCAAGCGCCCCGACGGCACCTCGACCTTCATGCCCAGCCACGTCAGCATGTCGCGCAGATTCGCGCTTTGCAGTTCGGCGACGCCTTCAAACACCGGCGCCTCGTCCAGCTGGACGATGCCGAAAGCGCGCACATGGGTCGCGCCGGGCATTTCAAGCGTCGCGTCGGAGATCGTCAGCGCGCCATTGTGAAGCGCAGCCGCCACGCTGCCGCGAAACGCCTGTCCGCGATATGCCAGCACGGGCATGCGCACATCGAGGCCGACGGCGACCGTCTTGAAGGACGCGAAAACCGGCGCGGGCGTTTCCGCCGCGCGCGCGGGCGCTATAAAGCCGAAAGACCCGCCAGGCGTCGGCGCAAGGGCGGCGAAGCGCCAGCTTTCCACATTCACCGCGCCGAATTCAACTTTGATATCGAGCTTCGAGGGTTCGCCCGCCTGCCATGTCAGGGCGCCTTTGGCGGGCGTGCCGCCAACATCAAGGATCGTGATGTCGCCGGTCGCGGCGCGGCTATTCCCGCGCACGCGTATCGTCAGCGCGACAGGTTTGTGCAAAGCCTCCGGGAACCGCGCCGCAGGCGGAACGACGCCCACGGCGTCGAGTACCGACACGCCGCTCGCCGCGGAGATAGTGAAATCCCCCTGCACGTCGCCCGTGGCTTGCAGACTCCCGCTGAATTTCGCCCCGGCGTCGGTTTCCGCCAGCTTGACCGCGACCGCCAGGGATTGCGCGCCGCCCAACGCCCGGCCCAGTGAAGCTTCAAAGTCCAAAGGCACGCCGCCGGTCGTCAGGGAACCGCGAAGGGACGTGGCGGCGCCGACCGGCGCGATCAGCGTCGCGTCGATGCCGCGCAGCGTCACCGCCGCGCCATGAGCGACATCCTGGAAGGCGAGCGTACCGTCCTCGATCCGAACACGGTCAACGTCGAGATCGACGGGCGTTGCC
>JAIEMI010000251.1 GCA_019752235.1 Rhodospirillaceae bacterium | reverse complement strand
GTTGTGAGCCGGACTCGCCGCCAGTCCCGACATGAACTGCATCATCTTCGCCATGCGGCGCATCTGTTCACCCATTTTCTTGCTTTCCTCTGGGCTCAGTTCGCCGCGCGACATCTGTTCGGTCATGCGCGCCATTTCCTGGGCCATCTCATTCATCATCCGATACTGCAGTTGATGATGTCGGCTCACCTCATCCTGCCCTGTCGGGGCAGTGGGGGATTGCGCGTTGGCTGGCGCAGCCGTCAACACGCCCAGACCGACGACGACTGCCGTGACCAAAGTCAAGCCTCTGATCATATCGAACCTCCTTTGACGACGAAGTGCGCGGCTGATTTGATGTAGTCCCGTTCCACGAGAGTGGCCATTATTTTGCGAGGAGCCCGGCGCGCGCGTGCGCCTCATCGTACGGAAATACGACGTTGAGGTCGGGCACGGCGAGGTGCTTGTCGGTTTTCGGGCAGGCCATCCATCTACTATATGCGCGCATTCTCATCGGTTGTCGCCTGAGCGCGGGGGCCGCGTGCCCGGTCACTTCGTGTTTTTCGTTGCCCTGCACGATGAATTTTATGCCCTTGCGCCCGTACAATTCGACATTCTTAGCTGCAATGCGTTTGGGCGTGCGAGCTTGGGCAATCTCCCAAATCAAGTTAGCGGCGGCGAAGGCCACAAAATAGCGACGTAAGGCCGTCAACCACAGAGTACTTGTTTCATTGACTGTACGATTCGGTGGCATCGGGCTTCCTACATCGCGCATTTTCAATGACAGTCGGACAGGTGGGTTTGCTCAAGAACGATGCTCATGCGCGTCATCACACCTCGAACACCGGCGCAAAGCCGCCACCCGGCGTACGAAAGTTTGTTGTCTGCCCGCGATAAAGACGTGCAGCGACGAGCAGCACTCCGCCGGCATAGGTGTAAAGACGGATGTCGGCCTTGAGGTGGGCCTCCATCCCGTCCACTCTGATCGTACGGTTGCCGGGCGGCACGAGAAACTGAGCGACGTATCCACCTTTGCTAATTTTGCCCCAGACAGATGTGGTCAACTTGTCGCCCCGATAGGCGCCTTTGCTGCCGTGACCACTGACCGGCTTGAAGAACAGGTGCCGCCGTTCCTTCCACAGCTTGTCCGCGATCTCGGGCGTAACGAGGACCGTGTGCGGAATGCCAGCGGTGAGCACGCCGATCGAGGCTATATCTAGGCCCCACTCACCCAATCTTTTGGGGTCGGAAAGCAACGTCAGGTTTCGCTTGTCGGCGAAGAGGGCGTGGGTCCGCGGGTTGGGCGTCACGACGGTCGCGCTCTCGAGATACGCCTCCCGGAGCGCGGCATGGTTGGGCTCCTCCAGCGGAAAGTTCCACGAGCCGGTTGTAAACAAGGTCGATGCGTTGATCACCCAACCAGAGCCGATGATCGTCGTACCGTAGATCGTGTGCGTTAGCGATCACGGCCTCAAGACCATGATCTTGGAAAAGATGTTTCGCCAGCACAAATTCCGAGTAGAGATACTGTTCCGAGGGCGAATCGTCCACGATCGCGATCCGACCTGGCCTCCCGTGGCCTCGCTGGCGCGACCACTCGGCTTCAAACATTTCCACGAATGCAGGGCCAAGCGATCGCGTGGTCGCGATGCTCGGCGTACGCCGCGCTTCCGCGCAGCAGGCCGCCTGCGCGCTGGCGAGGTACATGTTAAGGAATGCGCCGCCGGCATTTGTGTTCACTTCGATTAATTTCGGGCCATCGTCTTCGAGATGAAAGTCGTACCCCATCATTGCGCCAAGGGGCCCGGGATCGCAGGCGGCGATTGACGGTGACCACGACAGCACGGCCCCCCGATATTCAGGCAGCTTTGCCACCTGCTCGATCGCGGCAACAATTGCCAGCATGCGGGAGAGCTCGTCGCTGGCAACGAAGACCGACACGTTCGAGAATAGGTGAGGGTGGGTTTCAGCAACAGCGATCCAGAATGCGGGATCGCCCGTTTCACTCCCAAGGGCGCGGAAGAGGGCCTCGCGATCGACGGTGACGCAGAAACACCCGCCGTTCATATCTTGCGCGGATTTCCTTGGCCTTGCGATATTCTCCACGCTCATTTCATGTCCCCGCTCAAATGATCGATTGTATAGCCATCAAGAAGTCTCAGCGCCGACGTGGTTTCAGGCTAATTGGCTTCCGCTGCTTAGGTGAATGCAGAAATTCAAGGATTGGGCACTCGCTGATCGGTTTTGTACCGCCAGGGCAGTCTTTCGCTAGACGTGAAAGGATAGAGCGGATGCGCGACAAGTCTTGGAGCTTCGCACGCGTCTCCAGGATTTTTGCATTTGTGATCTTCAGCATCGCATCGCAGCTGGCTGTGTTCGTGGCGTTCAGGGCGAGAAGCTTCTTGATCTCCTCGAGCGAGAATCCGAGAAATTTTGCTTTGCGAATAAAGGTCAGCCGACGGACTGCGCTGTCGTCATAGAGTCGATAGCCTGAACGCGTGCGCTGCCACGGCCGCAACAGCTTGAGCTTTTCGTAGAACCGGATCGTGTCCGTTGTGACGTCGCTGAGTTCTGCGAGCTGTCCGATCGTTATGGCGCTCATACTGGGCCTCCGAATAGGCAATTTGAGCTTGGAGTGGGCTCCAAGGTTAAAATGGCCGCGCGTTGCCGCGACCCTTCGTGCCAAGCCACTGGAATTGCGTTGGAAGTTTCGCTCACTAGATTTCCTGGACGTTGATGGAGCACCGGTCGGTTCAATTGTTGCGCGGTAAAAAACTCTCTTGACCCCTAGCGCCACTTCATAGCGGTGCAGGTCGCTAAAGTGATTGACCTGGATCAATGTTGGAGTCGGGCTCCAAGCTTATAAACGCCACATCAGCTGACTCGGATCGCCGACCGGGTGGCGAGCAGGAGAATCGAACCGCCATGCGGCGTTTGACCATCGCAATTTCTGCCAATGTTCTGAGCAAGCTTGAGATAGCTGGTTGTAATGTTGCGCCGCAACGCCCCCAAGTTCCTGATGCAGGTCCGTTCTTGACCTGTTCTGCGGAACAGGTCGCAACCGGTCGTCCCCGCCTAAGGCCGAGAGGATATTGGACAGCTGATGCGTATATCTATCAACCATTTAAATCCAGGAGATCGATCATGAAGAGAACTGCGATCGCGATCATTGCCGCGACACTTGCTCTCACGTCACTGCCCGTTGCCGCTCAAGACGCCAAGCCGTCTTCCCAGCCCACGCCGCCATGCGCCGACCAGAGCTACTGCGGGGTGTCCCGTCACATGGCTGAAATGGAAAAACGCATGGTACGCATGCGCGATGACATGGATCAGTGCGCCAAAGGCATCAAGCATTGCGACAAGGATCGAATGGCGACCGCCATGAAGGACATGCAGGAGCGCATGGGCCAGATGACGAACTACATGAAGGCGATCCCAGAGTAACCAGCCTCTTCTTGTCTTGCCGGCGCCGCCATTGTCGAGCTGTTGCATGGACATAACCAACGCAAAATCAGGGACTCAGCACATGAACCGATCACCTCTAAACGCCATGGGCGCGATCCTCGCCCTCACTCTGCTGTCGGCCTGCGCCACGACGGGGGATAACCAGCAAGCCGCCGCAAGCGACATGCAATGCGCTATGGGCAGCAGTATGAAGTGCGGCAAGGACATGAACATGGCCGACATGAATCAACATATGTCTACCATGCAGGACAAAATGAAGACCTGTCACGCAATGATGGCGGCCTGCGCAGAAGGCCGTCCGTGCGAGATGGACAAGATGATGAGCGACATGGGTTCCATGCACAACATGATGGGAATGATGATGCAGCGCATGAAATCGATGTCCCAAAACGAGGCGTCGCGCCCCGCCCAACAGGACGATCATGCTGCGCATCAGCACGATGCCCCCAAGTGAACCGATCACCGCAAGGAGCATGACATGAGCGATCATTCAGACCACGGCCGTCACAGCATAACGGATTGGGTGTTCTCACGAACGGGGGTGGCGACGGTGGCTGTCGTCGCGATCCTCGGCTTTCTTATTTACACCGAGCACACGGCTCACCTGCTTGGCGCTTTGCCGTTCCTTCTGATTCTTGCCTGTCCGCTGCTGCATATCTTCATGCACGGAGGCCATGGTTCTCACGGCGGCGATGACAAGGGGAAGCCGAACCAACCTCCAGAACGGCCGTCAGGCCATCAGCATTAACACTGAAATCAAAGGCGGCGTTGGATTCCCGCGCCGAGAGAAGGAGAACGATCATGGAGCAGACCAACGCGTTGCCAGCCTACGGCTTATGGGGCCTGGTCATCATCAATTCAGTGATTTTCATAGCGTTCGCGTTCAGTTTTTTCAAACCGCAAACCAAGACCGATTGGCGCACGTTCAGCGCTTTCTCCGCATTCATCATTGCTCTCTTTGTGGAGATGTATGGAATCCCGCTATCGATCTTCGTTCTGTCCGGTTGGCTCGCGGCGAATTACCCCGGCATCAATTTCCTGACCCACGATAGCGGGCATCTCATCCATACGCTGCTGCGGATGAAGGGTGACCCACATTTCGACGTTTTTCACATCCTGAGCAATGTCTTCATCTTCGGCGGTTTCCTGACACTGTCCTATGCGTGGCATACGCTTTGGAAGGCGCAGCGGGAGCGCAAGCTCGCGACGACTGGGCTCTACGCGCGGATGCGGCACCCGCAATACGGCGCTTTCATTCTGATCATGTTTGGGTTTCTCCTTCAGTGGCCGACGCTGGTGACGCTCTTCATGTTCCCAATCCTTGTCTTCATGTACATCCGGCTCGCGCTGAGAGAAGAAAAGGTAGCGCACCAGGAATTCGGCGCGGAGTACGAGCGCTGGGCGGCAGTGACTCCGCGGTTCTTCCCGAAGATTGGAAGCGCACAGAGTCCAGCCCATGTCCGGTAGCAGTTTCTGGTGAATCGCTGTTCGCGGCTATTAGGCACTCGAGAAGGAGAAATCAATGAGCTGGCTCAGCAGAAATTTCTTCATAGCGTTCTTGCTGGTTACAGCGGCGGCCCTTTTAGCCGCTCACTTCCTCGCTTAAAGCACTGACAGCTCGCGGACCCGAGCAATGGAGAGAATTGAATGAAGACGGCCACTCTTGATGTCGGCGGCATGCTGTCCATGCTCGACTATCGCGCGATTGAAAGGCAGCTCGGCCGCATACCGGGTGTCCAACGTGTGACGGCAAGTGTCGCATCCAACACCGCGACTGTGGACTATGACGAGGCTGCGGTCAGCGTGGAGGTGCTCAAGGGCAAGATCAACGAGTGCGGCTTCCACTGCACGGGTCAGGTCGTGCCTAAGCATGTCTGTGAGCCCCACGCCGCACATGCGCATGATCATGCCATGCCTCCCGGCCATCAGATGCCGGCCAAGAAGAGTCCGGCAGGAGGACCCGCCGCATCCATGCCAATGTCGCATGACATGGCCCACGAGATGGGTCATGGCGCCGGCATGGATATGCAAGGCATGGTGCGGGACATGCGCAACCGCTTCTGGATCAGCCTCGTTTTCACAGTGCCGATCTTTCTCTACTCGCCCATGGGCATGAGCTTCATTTCGCTGAAACCGCCCTTTGGCGTGGAACTCAATATCTTCCTCTTTTTCCTGGCCAGCGCCGCCATCATCTATCCCGTGTGGCCGTTCGTGGTGGCAGCCGTGCGCGCCCTCCGCAACGGCATCCTCAATATGGCTGTCCTCGTCCTTCTCAGTGTTGGAACCGGTTATCTGTTCAGCATCGGCGCCACTTTCTTCTTCGCGGGCGACCAATTCTACGAGGCGTCCGCCGTCCTTCTCGTTTTCATCCTGCTCGGCCACTGGCTGGAAATGCGGGCGCGCGCCGGGGCATCGGAAGCCATCCGCGCCCTGTTGAACTTGGCGCCGGCTATGGCGAGCGTGCTGAGGGATGGGCGCGAGATCGAGGTCCCGACGGCAGAGGTTCTCGTTGGAGAGACGGTGGTGATTCGTCCGGGAAATAAGATTCCGGTCGACGGAACCGTCACCGAGGGCGGTTCCCTGGTGGATGAGTCGATGCTGACCGGAGAATCTATGCCGGTCGCCAAAAAGCCCGGCGACACTGTGATCGGTGCCACCATCAACAAAAGCGGTACGTTCCGCTACACCGCCACCAAGGTCGGTGCGGATACTGCGCTGGCGCAGATCGTGAAGCTGGTGCAGGAGGCGCAGAATTCCAAAGCGCCCGGCCAGTTGTTGGCCGATCGTGCATCGCAATGGCTTGTTCTCGCGGCCATCCTCATTGGCCTCCTGACCTTCGCAATTTGGTTCTGGTGGGTTGGACAGCCCCTCCTGTTCGCTATGACGCTGACGATCACGGTCTTCGTCATCGCCTGTCCGGACGCCCTCGGATTGGCAACCCCCATGGCGGTCATGGTGGGCACTGGGCTTGGCGCCATGAACGGAATCCTGTTCAAGAATGCGGCGGCTTTGGAGGATGCAACCAAGCTCGACGTCATTATCTTTGACAAGACCGGAACCCTCACAGTCGGCCAGCCGGAAGTGGTCGATGTCGTCACTGCAAAGGGTGCGACAACAGATGCCGTACTGGCGACCGCTGCGTCCGTGGAGCAGGGGTCAGACCATCCCTTGGCGCAGGCCATTGTACGGCGGTCCCAGGGGCTGACCGTCCCCGCACAGAAGGGCTTCGAGAATATCGAAGGCATGGGCGCCAGCGCCGAAATCGATGGCGAAGCCGTATACCTGGGCAATCGCCAGCTCATGGAAACGCACAAGCTCGATCTGACCGAGCTCGGGCCCGAAGCGCAGCGACTCCAGGGCGCTGGACGCACCGTAGTCCATGTCGCCCGCGCCGGTAGAATTATCGGCTTAATCGCCATTGCCGACGCCGTGCGGCCGACGGCCGCGGCTACGGTGGCGAAGTTGCGCGAGCGCGGCGTCCAGGTCGCGATGTTGACCGGCGACAATGCCGGCACCGCGCAAAGAATTGCCAAGGATCTCGGCCTCGACATCGTTCTGGCCGACGTGCTTCCCGGCCAGAAGGCGAGCAAGGTCAAGGAACTTCAGGCGCAGGGCAAGAAAGTCGGCATGGTGGGTGACGGTGTCAATGACGCGCCGGCGCTGACTCAGGCGGACGTCGGTTTTGCCATCGGTGCCGGAACCGACGTTGCCATCGAGAGCGCGGATGTGGTCCTGATGAAAAGCGATCCTTACGATGTGGTCGGCGCCGTGGAGCTGTCCCGCGCGACGCTGCGCAAGATGCACCAGAATCTCTGGTGGGCGGTCGGTTACAACGTCATTGCCTTTCCTTTGGCGGCCGGCGTCTTTTACCCCTTCACGCTCAGTCCCGAGATCGCCGCGCTTGCCATGTCGGGAAGTTCGGCCTTGGTTGCAATCAATGCCTTGATGTTGAAGCGCCTCAAGCTTGCCGGGATCACCCGGCATAAAGCCGCGCCTTCGACGCCCATTCGGGCCGAGGAGGCAACGGCGTGATCAAGGAAATGGCCAGCCAAATCACGTTTCTCGGGGGCGTCGGCACCGTAACCGGCTCGAAATATCTCGTCGAATCAGCCGGCCGGCGAATCCTCGTGGACTGCGGTCTGTTTCAGGGTCTGAAGCAACTGCGCTTGCGCAATTGGGAGAAATTTCCGGTCGAGCCGTCGTCCATCGATGCCGTCGTTCTGACACACGCCCACCTCGACCACTCAGGCTATGTGCCGCTCCTGATCAAGAATGGTTTCAGGGGCAAGATTATCTGCACGGAGGCGACGGCGGACCTGTGCAAGATTCTACTCCCCGACAGCGGACATCTTCAGGAAAAGGATGCCGACTTCGCCAACCGCTACGGCTTCTCCAAGCACGCGCCCGCTCTACCACTGTATACCGAGGCCGATGCCAGGCGCAGTCTCGACCGGCTCAAT
>JAIEMI010000324.1 GCA_019752235.1 Rhodospirillaceae bacterium | reverse complement strand
CGCCCCAGCCGAGGGTGTAATAGGCCCACCAGCTGCCAAGACCGATACCGATCGTCAGGAAGGTCCAGGCCGCCAGCGTCCACGGGCGCACCCAGCGCGCCCAGGCGGCATCGACGCGGCCCTCGATCAGCGCGGCGATGGCGAAGGAGAACGCCATCGAGAAGCCGACATAGCCGACGTAAAGCATCGGCGGATGAATGGCGAGGCCCGGGTCCTGGAGGATCGGGTTCAGGCCCATGCCTTCGCTCGGCACCGGATTGATGCGCAGGTACGGGTTCGAGGTGAATAGGATGAAGGTCAGGAAGCCGACGCTAATCATGCCCTGCACGGCCAGCGCGCGTGCGCGCAAGCCCGGCGGCAGATTGCCGCCGAAAGCCGCCACGCCCGCGCCGAACAGCGCGAGGATGCTGACCCAGAGGACCAGCGAGCCCTCGTGGTTTCCCCAGACACCGCTGATTTTGTAGAACAGCGGTTTGGCCGAATGCGAGTTCTGATAGACGTTGATGACCGAGAAGTCCGAGGTGACGAAGGCGTGCATCAGCGCGGCGAAAGCCAACAGGACCAGCGCAAACTGTATCAGCGCGGCGGGCTTGGCGGTGCTCATCAACGCGGCGTTGCCGCGCGCCGCGCCGATGAGCGGCGCTGTGGACTGCACAAGCGCCACGACAAGCGCCAGGACGAGGGCAAAGTGACCAAGCTCAGTGAACATGTGTCGGACCTATGTGCGTTGAGTGTGTAAGCGCGTCTAATCGTGTTGCGGCGGTTATTGCGCGGTAGTGGGCACGGGTTCGGTTGTGGTGGTCGGTGCGCCGTTCTTGGCCGTCGGTTCATGCCACTGCCCGCTTTTCTTCAAGGCGTCGGCGACTTCGCGCGGCATGTAATTTTCGTCGTGCTTGGCCAGCACTTCATGAGCCGTGAAGACGCCGTCCGTGCCCATGCGGCCCTCGGCGACGATCCCCTGGCCTTCGCGGAACAGGTCCGGCAGCAAACCCTGGTATTGGATCTTCAGCGATTTATTCATGTCGGTGATGGCGAAGGTCACGTTCTCGCCGTTCTTCACGACACTGCCTTGTTCCACCAAACCGCCGACGCGGATGCGCCGCTCCGGCGTCAGCTGCTGCGACGCGATTTCCGTCGGGCTGAAGAAAAAGACGATGTTGTCCTGGAACGCGGTGAGAACAAGCGCCGTTCCCGCGCCCAGCCCCAGCAAAGCGAGCATCACAAAATAAAGCCGGCGGCGCTTGCGTGTCATGGCCATAGCCTAGTTCCTTTCGCTGTCGCCGCGGCGTAACGCCTTCAGCGCGTCGAATTCCTTCTGGCGCGCTTTCAGTGTGCGCAGCGTCAATACCAGAATGCCGATCAGACCCGCGGCCGAGAGACCGTAAGCCGGCCACACAAATGCGGCGTAACCGCCCATATCGAGATATTGCAAGAACGCGTCCACCATCGTTACTCCGCGAGCTGCGCGGCCGGGCTGATGGCCACCTGGCTCATGCGTGCGTTGCGGATTTTGGCGGCCAGCAGTTCGCCGCGCAGCCGCAGGATCAGGACGGAGATATAGAACGTCGTGTAAGCGCCCATCATCAGGAACAGCGGCGTCAACATGCTGCCATCCACCGAGAAGCCCTGCATGGATGTGATCGACGGCTGATGCAGTGTGTTCCACCACTCCACCGAGAACTTGATGATCGGCAAGTTGATCGAGCCCACCAGCGCCAAAATGGCGGCGGCGCGATCGCCGCGCTCCGGATCTTCGAAGGCGTCGCCGAGCGCCATGTAGCCGAGATAGATGAAGAACATGATGAGCGTGGACGTCAGGCGCGCGTCCCAGGCCCAGAACGTGCCCCACATGGGCTGGCCCCAGAGCATGCCGCAGATCAGGCACAAGGCGGTGAACACCGCGCCCACCGGCGCGGAGGCGCGCGCGACCAGGTTGGCCATCGGGTGGCGCCAGATCAGGTAGGCGGCGCTGTTGACCGCGATGATGGCGTAGACCATCACGCCCATGTAGGCGGCGGGCACGTGCAGATAAAAGATACGCACCGTTTCGCCCTGCTGGTAATCGGCGGGCGAGGTGACGAGGGCGATGGGCAATCCGACGAGGAACAGAATCACGGTCAGGCCCGCCGCCCACGGAAAGATGGCGTTGGCGATGCGCATGAACTGCGTCGGGTTGGCGAACTTATGCACCGATGTCTCCCTCATAAGTGCGGTTGGTTTATCTCGGGAAAGACGATGCTTCCACAGCAAAGATAGGTCTTAAGAACCGTCTATAAAGTGCCGCCCAGATTAAAGGATTTGCATCTCTTGCGGATGTTCAACCGTGTGCCACTTTGTAACAGTTTTGCCGGCGAAGTTCGCGTAAAACATCACTTTCACGACGGTCCGCAAGGCTTTGATTCGTGAGAACTACTCAACCGCTTGGCGCAAGGCTGCGGCGGTCGCCCAGGGACTTAAGGACGCGGCCAGCACCATCAGGCCGCCGAGCACCATCAGCATGGGGCCGGCGGAGCGTCCGGTGACCGCGGCTTCCACCGCCGCCGTGCCGAAGATCAGCACCGGGATATAGAGCGGCAACACCAGCAGCGAGAGCAGCACGCCGCCGCGCCGAGTCCCCAGCACCAGGGCCGCGCCGGTCGCGCCGACGAGACTGACGGTCGGTGTGCCCAGCAGTAAAGCCAGCATCAAGGGCGCGTAACCTTCGGCGGGCAGGTGCAGCGTGACCGCGAGAACCGGCGACATGATGATCAGCGGCACACCTGTCGTCAGCCAGTGGGCGATGACTTTCGCCAGCACCACAAGGCTTAAAGACTCGCCGCTTAAAATAAGCTGATCGAGCGTGCCGTCCTCGAAATCCACCGTGAACACGCGGTCCAGCGACAACAGCGCCGCCAGCAATGCGGTCACCCACAGCACGCCGCCGGCGATGCGCGCCAGAATGTTCGCCTCAGGCCCGACGCCGAAGGGAAACAGCACCGTGGCGATGGCGAAAAACGCCACCACCGTCAGGCTGTCGGCGCTTTGGCGCAACGCCAGGCGCAAATCGCGTGCGAGAACGGTGGAAAAGACGCTCATTCTTCTTCTTCCGACCAATGCGCGGGCGTTTTGGGCGAAAAAGCACCCACGTCCAGCGTCATTCCGCCTTCGACAAACGCGCTGCCGTGGCTCGCCACCACCACCATGCCGCCGCGCGCGCGATGATCGGCGATCATTTTCGCGAGCGCGGTGAGTGAGGCGTCGTCGAGGGCGTTGCCGGGCTCATCCAAAAGCCATAGCGGCGCGGGCGCCACCATAAGGCGCGCGAGCGCCAGGCGATGACGCTGTCCCGCCGATAACAAGCGCGCCGGAAATGCTGACAAACGCTGTAAATCCAGGGCCTCCATGGCTTTCAAGATCACCGTGTCCTCGACCTTTCCGGACCACAGCGCCATCCAGAAGGCGAGATTTTCCATGATTGTCAGCGCCGGTTTGACGGCGTCGAGATGGGTGACAAACCGCAGGCGCGCCGCGTGCGCATCCCGATCGTCGACCGGGGTGCCGTCCCAGGCCATGTGACCCGACGACGACGGGGTCAGGCCGGACATCAGACGCAGAAGCGTGGTTTTGCCGCTGCCGTTGGGCCCGCGCAGCACCAGGGCGCCGCCCGGGGCAACGCTAAAATGCAGTCCGGCAAAGACCAGCCGCCCGCCGCGCCGGCAGGCCAAACCTTCGCCCGAAAAACGTCCGCTCGTGAAACCATCCCCTGACATGCGGCGGACCATAGCAGAGCGAAAGCGTGCGACCAGGGGGAGAGTCGGGGCCGTGCTATTGATTTCGCAGGACATTTCGGGTTCCCGGGCGGCCCCACGAGCCTTGACATATTTGTGCTTTGCACAATGGCTAAATCTTCAGCACAGCCAAGGGGTTGGCCGATCATTCGCCGATCCGGCCCTGGACTTTGCGACGCGAATGTGGCTGAGTCCTCGCGAAGCCGGAACATACCGGTCGCGGTAGGGGGCGTATCGCGTTTCTTGGGGCCAGGGTCATCACTCCGATGACCCTATCGTCGGCGCCGCACTTCCTCCTTCCCGTCTGGCCACGTTGCGAGCCCAGTTTTTAACGCGCGAAGGAGCCTCCATGCCGCTCAGTGGTCATGACACCCTAAAAGTCCGCAAAACCCTCACCGTCGGGAACAAAAGCTACGACTATTTCAGCCTGCCCGCGGCGGCAGAAAAACTGGGCGACATTTCCAAGCTGCCGTTCTCCATGAAGGTGCTGCTGGAAAATCTCCTGCGCTACGAAGACGGCCGCACCGTCACCGTCGACGACGTCAAGGCGCTGGTCGCGTGGCTCAAGGATAAAAAGTCCGACGCCGAAATCGCCTATCGCCCCGCGCGCGTGCTGATGCAGGATTTCACCGGCGTGCCCGCCGTGGTCGATTTGGCGGCGATGCGCGAAGCGATCAAAGCTCTCGGCGGCGATCCGCAGAAGATCAACCCGCTCTCGCCCGTCGATCTCGTCATCGACCACTCGGTGATGGTCGACGCTTACGCCAGCACCACCTCGCTGCAAAAGAACATCGATCTCGAATTCGAGCGCAACGGTGAACGCTACAAGTTCCTGCGCTGGGGCCAGATGGGCTTCAACAACTTCCGCGTCGTGCCGCCGGGCACCGGCATTTGCCATCAGGTCAACGTCGAATATCTCGCGCAGGTCGTGTGGACCGGCGAAGAAGGCGGCAAGACGCTGGCTTATCCCGACACACTGGTGGGCACGGACTCGCACACCACCATGGTCAACGGACTTGCGGTATTGGGTTGGGGCGTGGGCGGCATCGAAGCCGAAGCCGCCATGCTGGGTCAGCCGACGCCGATGCTGATTCCGGAAGTCGTGGGCTTCAAGCTCACCGGCAAGCTCAAGGAAGGCATGACCGCCACCGACTTGGTGCTCACCGTCACGCAGATGCTGCGCAAGAAAGGCGTGGTCAACAAGTTCGTGGAATTCTATGGCTCCGGCCTCAACGATCTCTCGCTCACCGACCGCGCCACCATCGCCAACATGGCGCCGGAATACGGCGCGACGTGCGGTTTCTTCCCCATCGACAAGGAAGTCATCCGCTACCTCAGCTTTACCGGTCGCACGCCCGAGCGCGTTGCGCTGGTCGAAGCCTATGCCAAGGCCCAAGGCCTGTGGCGCGATGAAAGCACGCCCGACCCGGTGTTCACCGACACGCTCTCCCTCGACATGTCCTCAGTCGAGCCGTCGCTGGCCGGCCCGAAGCGTCCGCAGGATCGCGTCGCGCTATCCGCCGCCGCGTCGGAATTCGAAAAGGCGCTGAAGGATGGCTTCTCCCATCCGACGCCGGTGTCTTCGCCGATCTCCGGTCTGTCCGGCCCCGGCGCGAAAGACAAACTGGAAGACGGCGACGTCGCCATCGCCGCCATCACCTCGTGCACCAACACCTCCAATCCGTCGGTGCTGTTTGCGGCCGGTCTGGTGGCGCGCAAAGCCCGCGCTCTGGGCCTCTCGCGCAAGCCGTGGGTGAAGACCTCGCTCGCGCCCGGCTCGCAGGTGGTCACCGACTACCTGGACAAAGCCGGCCTCACCGCCGATCTCGACGCCATGGGCTTCAATACGGTCGGCTACGGCTGCACCACCTGTATCGGCAACTCGGGTCCGCTTGACGACAACGTCATCAAGTCCGTGGAAAGCGGCGATCTGGTCGTCACCGCCGTGCTGTCCGGCAACCGCAACTTCGAAGGCCGCATCAGCCCGCACATCAAAGCCAACTACCTGGCTTCGCCGCCGCTGGTGGTCGCTTACGCGCTGCTCGGCACCATGCGTAAGGACATCACCACCGAACCGCTCGGCACCGGCAAGGACGGCAAACCCGTCTATTTGAAAGACATCTGGCCCACCTCTAAAGAAGTCGCCGAGTTCACCGAGAAATTCCTGACCAGCGAGATGTTCAAGTCGCGTTACTCGGACGTCTTCAAGGGCCCCGCGCCGTGGCAAGCCGTCAGCGCCACCAAGAGCGAGACCTACAGCTGGGACGGCGCGTCCACCTACGTCGCCAACCCGCCGTACTTCGTGGGCATGACCGCGAAGCCCAAGGCCGTGTCCGACATCAAGGGCGCGCGTCCCATGGCGATCCTGGGGGATTCGGTCACCACCGACCACATCTCGCCCGCGGGCTCCATCAAGAAGGACAGCCCCGCCGGCAAGTATCTGCTGGAGCACGGCGTCCAGCAGAAGGACTTCAACTCCTACGGCGCGCGCCGCGGCCACCACGAAGTCATGATGCGCGGCACCTTCGCCAACATCCGCATCAAGAACGAAATGGTGCCGGGTGTCGAAGGCGGCATCACCAAGTATCAGCCCTCGGGCGAAGTCATGCCGATTTACGACGCCGCCATGAAGTACCAGAAAGACGGCACACCGCTGGTGGTCATCGGCGGTAAGGAGTACGGCACCGGCTCGTCGCGCGACTGGGCGGCGAAGGGCACCAACCTGCTGGGCGTCAAAGCCGTGCTGGTGGAAAGCTTCGAGCGTATTCACCGCTCCAACCTGGTGGGCATGGGCGTGCTGCCGCTGCAGTTCAAGGGCGACATGACGCGCAAGACCCTGAACCTCGACGGCACCGAAACCTTCGACATTCTCGATGTCGCGAGCCTGAAGCCGCTGGGCGACGTGAAGGTCACCATCCACCGCGCCAACGGCAAGTCGGAAGACATCACCGTCCAGTGCCGCATCGATAACTCCGGTGAGTTGGACTACTACAAAAACGGCGGCGTGCTGCACTACGTTCTGCGCAGCCTCGCGGCCTAAAAGGTACCAACGAAGATGTTTTAAAAACCCCGCGCCGCGAAAACCGGCGCGGGGTTTTTCTTTTTGTTTCAACTCCCGCTCTTTCAATTTTTATTGAAATATCTTCATGACCGACGCCCCCATTCCCGGCCTCACGCGTCACTTCGTCACCATCGGTGAACGCCAGCTTCATTACCGGCGCATGGGCAGCGGCCCGCCGCTGGTGATGGTCCACCGCCTGCCGCGGTCCTCGGCGGATCTGGTGTCCTTCATGCAGGACGCTTCTCAGCACTTCACGGTGATCGCGCCGGATCTCGCCGGCTACGGCAACTCCTGGCAACTGTTCCTGACGTCGAGCGCGGGCGGCACGAAAATCCCCACCATCATCGACTACGTCGACGACATCGATGAAATGCTGAAGGAGATCGGCATCAAGCGCACCTTCGTTTATGGCGAGCACATCGGCGCCATGGTGGCGTTGCAGTTGGCTATCCGCGATCCCAAGCGCGTGGCCGGTGCGGTGCTCAACGGACTGTCCGTCACCATGACCGAGGCCGACAAGAACGAAGCGCGCGCCAGCTATAACCTGCCTTTCGAACCGCGCGCCGACGGCAGCCATTGGCCCTGGCTGTGGGCGACGCTGCGGGAAGAGAACTTGTTCCATCCGTCCTGGACCAAGACGGCGGCCACGCGCTTGGAGGAAGACATGCCGCCGCCGGAAAAGCTGCAGGCCCGCCTGCTGCAGTTCCTGGCCGAAGGCCGCAATCCCTTCGACAATGCGCGCCATCTCTCCGCCGGCCGCAAGCGCACGTTCACCACGGGCCGGCTCGGGCGCGGTTATGCCATGGGCTACCTGGCGGCGCTGGATTTCAAAGCCATTCCCCATCTGGCCAACCTCACGGTGCCGACGCTGATCACGGGCACAAAGCTCTTTCAGAAAGACGTGGCGCTGGCGCGCGTCGCGACCAGATCCCCCGTCGTCGAAGTCAAGCAAGCCGAAAGCCTTACCGAAGCGCGGGCGCAGGCATTGGCGTTCTTCGCGCCACATGCGGGCAAAGTGCCGCCGCCGCCGCCCGCGCCCACGGCCAAGCCGATCCCCGGCGGGCTGTGGAGCGATTTCATCACCATTCCCGGC
>JAIEMI010000206.1 GCA_019752235.1 Rhodospirillaceae bacterium | reverse complement strand
GGCGCTATAGCCCGTGAAGGTGCCGACCTCGAAGGTCTTTTGCGCGCCCAGAAGTTCCATCAGCAGCATGAGGAACTGGCCCTGCTCGGCGGAGATCTGCATGCGCGCCATGGGGTGGCCGGCGGTCTCCTCGCGCAGACGGCGCAGGTCGTCGTCCTCGCGCCCGCCGATTTTCTGAACGTAAGCAAGCAGGTCGGGGGAAAGGCCGAGAGTCGCGCGTGACATATAGGGTTCCTAGGTTTCGTCCGAGATAATGGGGAAGTGCGTCCACTTGTTCTGGGGCGTGCGATAGAATCCGCCCGCCGCCAGAGCGCCGCCATCGACGTGTATAGTTGTTCCCGTCACCCACCGCGACAGATTCGAGGCGAGATACACCGCCGCGCCCGCCGAATCTTCCGGCGTGCCGAAACGCCCGATGGGGAACCACCGCGAAATATGATCGCGCTGCTCGGGCGGTACCCGCGCCAGGGCCTTGACTTGTTCGCTCTCGGTGGTCTCCGACGCGATGGCGTTCACACGGATATTGTCCGGCCCCAATTCCAGCGCCATGGAGCGCGTGTACCCGGTGATGGCGGCCTTGAACGCCGAATAGACCGACAGGCCGGGAATGCCGCGAAAGGCTTCGATCGTCGACAGATTGACGATGGAGCCACCGCGCCCGCCGGCCCGGATCAGCGGAATGGCCGCCTGCGTCATCAGGAAAACGTGCAGCAGGTTCACGCGGTACAGGGCGTCCCACACGCTCGTGGTCGTGTTCTCGAACGGCGCGCGGGCGCTCAAGTGATGGCCGACGTTGTTGATCAGGATATCGAGCCGTCCGATCTCCTTTTTGACGCGCGCGAACAGCGCGGCCACGGCGGCTTCCTCCGTGACGTCGGTCTGCGAGATCAGGTGTTTGCCGCCGAACTCCTTTTGCAGGCTCTCGACGTGGGCGGGATTGTTCTCGGCCACGATGACCGTCGCGCCCAACTCCGCGAAAGCGCCGACGATGGCGCGGCCAATGCCCGCGCCGCCGCCCGTCACCAGGGCCACCTGTCCGTCGAGGCGAACGTCTACCGGCATGTCTTCTCCCGCATATTTTGGTCTGGGAAACTTACCCCGGGCCTTTTGCGGGACTCTAGCACCCATTTCGCGGTTTTATCCGCGTTAAGGCTTTGTTCGCGGTTGCGGATCATCATGAGAAAGTCTAGGAATTCTGCCGCGTCTAGGGCCGTCGGAGCGTAGCTCAGCCTGGTAGAGCGCCAGCTTTGGGAGCTGGATGTCGGAGGTTCGAATCCTCTCGCTCCGACCAGCCCTCCGCACGTATCATGACGGCAATTGTAAGTACTGCTGCGGGGACACCATGACGGCATCGGTCAGAATTTCCAAACCGGCGAAGACGGCTATGCAATCGGGCCGCGCCAACACCGCCCGTTGGCTGCTGGAGTTCGCGCCCGCCGAGGCGCAGCAGGCCGATCCGCTGATGGGATGGGCCGGTTCGCACGATACGAACCGCCAGCTCAAGCTGTGGTTCGACACCAAGGAAGAAGCCGTGGCCTATGCCGTGCGCAAGGGCCTCGACTATAAATTGGAAGAACCCCAGGAGCGCGTCGTGAGACCCAAGTCCTACGCCGATAATTTTTCTTTCAAGCGGGTGTCGTAACACCCACGCGGCCGCGCTTTGCGACCCCGTAGCTCAGCTGGATAGAGCACTCGCCTTCTAAGCGAGATGTCGCAGGTTCGACTCCTGCCGGGGTCGCCACGCTTAGCTTTCGTTTATGAGCGAAGCGAATTTACGAAAGCTTGCGCCCGCGAGCGAAGCGAGACGGGCTTCTGCGAAGGCGAGGCGGTGGGCGAATAAAAACCCAGTCATCATGGGGGAGAGAGCATGAAGACGCCGATAATTTTCGCGGTCGCCGCGCTATTTGCCGCGACCACCACGCACGCCGCCGACCCTATCGCCGGCCGCTCGGTCTACGCCGAGAAATGTGCCTCCTGTCACGGGCAGGAACTGGAAGGCATCAGCGCGCCGCCGTTGGGCGGCATGGGCTTCCTCGCGCGCTGGCCGGGCAAGGCGGCAGATCTCCTGTACCGTGAGATTGCCGAGAAAATGCCGCCGACCGAAGCGGGCAAGCTGCCGAAGAAGCATTACGAAGATGTCTTCGCCTACATCCTCGCGCAGAATAGCTATCAGGTCAGCGGCAAGGTCATCGCGCCCGCGCCTCCCGCGCCGCCGCCGCCGCCGCCGAAGGTGCCCGATGTCATGCCGGCGCCGCCCACGTACTACGGGGCCGCCACCGAAGCCGGGCCCGTGACCGCTGACCTCGCCAAAGGCACCTCCGCCGGCGGCTGGCCCATGTACAACGGCGACTATCGCGGCCACCGCTATTCGCCGCTGAAGCAAATCACGGCGGCGAATGCGGGCAAGCTCGCGCCCAAGTGCATGTTCCAAACGGGTGAGATCGGCGCGTTTCAGGTGTCGCCGGTGCTCTACCGCGAGCGTCTGTATATCACCACCGCGCGCAACACCTACGCGCTTGATGCGGTGAGCTGCAAAAAGATCTGGACGCATCAGCGTTCGCCGGAAGGGCCGGAGGGCATGACCGTCAATCGCGGGGTGGCGATCTACGACGGCCGCGTGATCCGCGGCACGCCCGATGGTCACCTGATTGCGCTCGACAGCGCCACGGGCAAGCTGCTGTGGGACGTCTGGGTCACCGATACCAGCAAGGGCTCGACCCTCAGTGCCGCGCCGGTGGCTTTCGACGGCAAGGTTTTCATCGGCGAGGGCGGGGCGGATCGCGGCGCCACCGGCCATATCCACGCCTTCGATATCGCCAGCGGCAAACCGCTGTGGACGTTCCATCCCGTGCCTACGGGCAATCAGCCCGGTGCGGAAACCTGGGGCAAAGGCGGGCAGCAATACGGCGGCGGTTCGTCCTGGAGCACGATCCATGTCGATCCCGCGACGCGGCGTTTATACGTGCCTATCGGCAATCCCGGCTCGTCGCTCGAAGGGTCCGTGCGGCCCGGCGACAACCTCTACACCAACTCCATCGTCGTGCTCGACGCCGATACGGGCAAGCTCGATTGGTACATTCAGCAGGTACCGCACGACGTATGGGACTGGGACACCGCCGCGGCGCCCGTGCCCTACGACATCAAGGGCAAGAGTTTGCTCGCCATCGCCAGTAAGGATGGCTGGCTCTATTTGCATGACCGCGCGACGAAAAAGCTGATCGCCAAGCAGGAAATCTCCTCGCACCTGAATACCGACGTGAAGCCCCACGCGCAGGGCGTACGCGTCTGTCCCGGCACGCTGGGCGGCGCGGAGTGGTTCGGCCCGGCCATCGACGCCGAAAGCAACATGCTGTTTATCGGCACGGTCGATTGGTGCGCGACCCTGTTCGCGCAAACCAACCATCGCACGCCTTTTGGCGGCTCGCTGCGTCTTGACCCGGTGGACCAGGCCAAGGGCTGGTTGCGCGCTTTCGATGCGACGACCGGCGCGCCCAAGTGGGTGCATAAGTCCGCAACCCCGGTGGTCGCGGGCGTGACGCCCACGGCGGGCGGCGTGGTGTTCACGGGCAACCTGGATGGCGAGTTTCTGGCCTTCGCCTCCAAGACCGGCGACGTGCTCTATCGCTTCAATATCGGCGGCGCCATCGGCGGCGGCGTATCAACGTATGAGATTGGCGGGAAACAGTACGTCGCCGTCGCGGCTGGCAACGCGTCCAAGACCATTTGGAGCACCACGGGCGCGGCGACGGTGGTTATTTTCGGCTTGCCGTAGAGCGGCGCGCAAAAGCGCCGTGACCAAAACTAAAGCGCGTCGAAAAACATCCCGATGCAGCGGTCGTGCCAGGGCGTGGCGTGATCGGCGGCGTGGAAGCCCACGTGCCCGCCGTCGGGCGGCATCAATAGCGTCACCGCGCCATCCTCCCGCCATGTGCGGTCCAGATACATGCGCGCCGGCACCCACGGATCGGTGCGTGGGTGCGCCAAAAGGGTCGGCACGGTGATGTCATCCAGCACGTTTTTGGCGGAGCTGCGGCGGTAATAATCCTCGGCGCCGTCGAAGCCGTTGTTGGGCGCGACAATCAAATCATCGAAATCGTAGACCGTGCGGACGCGCGCGAGGGCGGCCTCGATCTCATCGATTTTTGCTCCGGCAAATGCGCGCGCATCGTCGCGCATGGCCGCCAGCAGGTGGCGTTGGTAGACCGCGTTGCGCGGGGCGGAGATCCGCTGTTGCGCCATCTTCAGGTCAATCGGCGCGCAGACACTGGCCCCGGCGATGACCCCGTCCGTGCCGTCGTTCTCGCCGAGAAATTTCAGCACCACATTGCCGCCCAGGGACACGCCGATCAGCATCAAGCCGTGCGCCTTCAAATCCGGCGGTAGCGCCGCCAGCGCCGCACGGATGTCGGCGCTGCGGCCGGCGTGATAGTGGCCGTTGCATTTACCGCGGGACGGCCCCGCGCCGCGCAAATTCAGGCGCACCACCGGATAGCCGCGCGACAGGTGGTACGCCGTGCTGGTCATGATGTTGCGGCTGTCTTCGCTGCCCGTCAGCCCATGCACCAACACAATTGTCGGCTTATGTGCGTCCTGCGCCGGCCGGTTGAGCAGGGCCCAGAGTTGATCGTCGGTGCCGTCGGCCATGGGCAGGAGCAGCCGTTCGGTCTTATAGGGCGAGAAATCCGGCGGCGTGTAATGCAGCGTGTTACGCAGCGTCTGTAGGTCGCCGCCGATCCAGGGCCAGCGCGGTCGGAACGGCGGAAATGCGGGGGCTTTGCGCCCCATCACCAGCGGATTGGAAGTCGCGTTCATATGGTGTCATCATAGGGGGCCGACGAAGACCTGGGGAGGGATTCATGCCGCCCGCTGAACCGCAATCCAAGACCAACGGATTTCGCGCCTGGTTTCTCGAACAGCTGGCCATGTACATGGCCTACCACCGCAACCGGCGCAATCAGGCTACCCATCATGTCGGCGTGCCGTTGATCGTCTTTTCGCTCTTCGTCGCCTTCACCCAAGTGCCCATCGGTCCCGTCACGCTGACGGTGCTCGTGTGGGTCGCCCTGTCGGTGATCTATATCGCCGCCGTGCCGTTGATCGGCCTCTGCGCGGCGATCTTCTATGGCGCCGTCACGCTGCTGGCCGAATATGTCGCGACGGGTTCCACGGCCCAAGTCTGGGGCGTGGCCATCGGCGGTTTTGTCCTCGGATGGATCATTCAGCTCGTCGGCCATGTGTTTGAAGGACGGCGTCCGGCCCTGACCGCGAACATTCTGCAGATTTTCATGGCGCCGCCCTTCCTGATCGCGGAAGTATTTTTTGCGTTAGGATCGCAAAAGCAGCTTGAAAGCACGCTGCAAGCGCGTTCGGTCAAGTATAACTGAAAGCTATTCGGCGGCGGGCGGCGCGCAGGTGAACGCGAGCGCCGCGTTGGCCGTGCGGAAGGACGCGCCCGACGGCGGGACTTGGTCGGCTTTGAGCACATTGGCCGCGCTGCATTTGTGTTGAAAATAGAGCTCATCCGGCGTGCCGCGATAAACGTAGGTCATCTTTTCCATGCTGGGCGTTGCGCCGTAGCACAGGAACGACAGGTTCTCGGTGGGGCAGCGGCCTTGCGTGGGCAGGCGTCCGGAGTTGATGCAATCGAGTTGAAGACCGCGCATCACGATCGGATCCTGTTTGCCGGTGAGACCGGTTTCGATGCACGACCCGACGCCGGCCTGCATATCCTCGGGCACCTCCACTTCGCCGCGCTGCCGCGCGCCGCCGTCGAAGCTCTTGTCCATTTCACTCTGTAGAAGGGCCGCGACCACGTTCATGTTGTTCACGTTGGCGTCAACGATGCGGTCCACGCGCGATTTGCGGGCCTTGGCCAAACCTTCCTGCATGCGGATCCGCTCGGCTTCGTCGGATTCCTCCGCCGCCAGGGTTTCCAGTTGCGCCGTCTTGCGGTCAAAGGCCTCGCCGATGTCGCCCGCGATATCTTCCTTCAGGATTTGCGTGGCCGAGGCCTGCAGATCGCCGAGGTCGGTGGCGTATTTCAGTTTGTCGTCCCAGGGCCCCGCGTCGTCGATCTTGCGTTGCAAGGCAGCGGAGACGGTGGGGAACAGGCTGGTCATGGCATCATCCAGCGCGGCCTGCGGCAGCGGCAGGTTGGCGCTGCGCGCGACGAAACGTAAATCGACAAATTGATCGAGCGTGTCTTCGAGCACGGAACCGCCGGTTTTCAGGGCCTTGATGGTCGCGCGCTTCACCAGATCGGCGAAGGCCGTCGCGGCCTTGGCGGCGACCTGGGGAAAGTTCTGCATGTGCGCCGTCTCGGCGATGCCCAGCAGTTCGTAGGCGGGGTCGAGATCGTCGGAGAGGCGCGCATCATGCGCCGCGTCTTCGTACGCGCTCTGCAAATCCGCGCCCGGCGCGGCGGCGTTGTCCGCCGCCAACACGGGACCGAAAAAAATCATCGCCGTCATGCCCGCGGCGAGCAGGCGAAACGGTATGTTACCAAGGCGAAAATTCTGAGGACGTGTGTTCATCGCATAAGCGCCGAACATCAATCCGTTTCGGCCGCTGAGCAAAGCCTAGCACGCGCTTCACGTCGGGGAAGGCCCGGGAGGAAGTCGTTTTTGCAATTATTTGGGGTGTGTCTTTGCCGTCACGCTGGGTTTTCCACAGCTTTTATGACCCCTATATGACAGCAGCGCCCGGAGAATTAGTCCCTCCGCGGGCGCAGAAAGAACTCAAAAGCATTGGGGCGATTTTTGGCGCGGTAGGCCATGCGCAGGCGCGCCATGGCCTCCAGATAACGGCTGAGGTACAGGCCGCCCATATCCATCGTGTCCATGCCCATGGTTTTAACAATCGCGGCGACGCGTATTTTGGCGGCGGCGTCCTCACCGGCAATCGGGACGCTGATGTCGCCGCCCCCGCGCCTGGCGTCGGCCATCATCTCGACGCTCAGCGTGTTGAGGGCTTTGACGACAATGGCGCCGGGCGCAAGAGCCTGGATTTCCTCGGCGTTCGACGTGGTCTGGTCCGGCGGAGATTCAAAGCGGCCATCGGTTACTTTCACACCGTTGGTGGGGTCGATCAGGATTTTGCCCGACAGGTCGCCCAGCCCGGCCATGACCTCCTTGATCGCGCGCCGCGGGATCGCCAGCAGGACCAAATCGGCCTTGCTCGCCGCGTCCTTCGCTGTCGTCGCCGTGGCGCCGTGGGCGGTGTCCTTGACCAGCGTCTTCACTTTGTCGGCATCAGGCGTGCGTGATCCGTAGATGATCTTGTGGCCCAGCGCCGCCCAGCGTTTGCCCAGCGTGCCGCCGACTTCGCCCGTGCCGATGATGGCGATGGTCTCTGCTTTATCCGCCGCCTGAGCGCCGTGCGGGCGTACCAGGGCAAGGCTGCCGGCAGCGGCAAGGAAGGCCAGGGCGGAACGGCGCGCGATCATAAAGAGCTCCTCGGGAGGGGAAGGCTAGCGGGAGGGGTTATGCCTTACGGCTGGGGCCGGATTCGAGCGGCAATGTGGCATCGGCGCCCCATTCGATCCAGCTCCCATCGTAGATGGCGGTATCTGTCTTGCCCAAGAGATAAGCCCCGAGCGCCAAAGTACAAGCAGAAACGCCCGAGCCGCAGGTCGTTACAAGCGGCTTGGTCAAATCGATACCGGCTGTTGCAAAGGATTGTTGAATGGCCGCGGCGTCTTTCCAGGTCTTAGCCGTCCCGTCGATCAGGTTGAGGAAAGGAAGATTGCTGCTGCCTGGGATGTGACCGGACCGTAACCCCGGCCGCGGTTCCGGCTCGGTGCCTTCAAACCGGCCTTTGGCGCGGGCGTCCAGCAGCTGAAATGCGCCGCTGGCGATGTTCGCGCGTACGTCGTCGCGGCCAAATACCCGGTCCGCCGCCGCGTGCGTGCGGAAGGTTTTGGGGTCGAGGCG
>JAIEMI010000061.1 GCA_019752235.1 Rhodospirillaceae bacterium | reverse complement strand
AGGCGTGCCCGCCGACGGCATCGACGACATCGCCGGCGCACTGGCGCCGCAGGCGGTGCTCGACGGCCAGGGCCGCCTGATGCCCGCCGGCCCGACGGTGATTCCCATCGCCGCCTCGGACTTCGCCAGCGCGAAGGCGTCGCCCGATACCCCGCCGGGCCTTTATGGTCCGCCGGGCGCGACGCGCGCGCTGAATCTGTCGGCCAACTTGCCGCCGCTGGAAGCCCTGTCGGGTCTGCCGCTGAGCACGACGCGGCTTACGCTGGATTCCATGTCGCGCGAGCGCGCATTCAAACCATGGCTGCTGAGCCTCGCGCTGATCCTGCTGCTGGCCGACATGCTGATCAGCTTCGTGCTGCGCCGCCTGACGCCGCAGAATTTGAGACAAGCGGGGCCCTTCGCCAAAACCGCCGCGGCGATCTTGATCCTGATCCTCGCGCATCCGACACACGCCGCCGACGCGGTGAAGCCTCCGGCCGAGATCGATCCCGTCATCCGCGCGGCGGTGCTGGACACGCGCCTGGCCTACGTCGCCACCGGCGCGCCGGACATCGACCGCCTGGCCTCGGCGGGCTTGGAATCCCTCACCAAGGTTTTGGGCACGCGCACGGCCGCCGAGCTGGCGCCGCCGACGCGCATCGACCTCTCGTCGCCGTCGGTCTCGGCGGATACGTTGATCCCTTACCCGATCCTGTATTGGCGCGTCACCGCGCTGCAGAACGCGCCGCCCGCCCGCGCGCTGTCGGCGATAAACAACTATCTGCGCCGCGGCGGCATGGTGATCTTCGACGCGCCGGAGCAAGCGGGCGCACTCGGAAGTAGCGGCGGCGGCGGTATCCGCGAACGCCTGGAGAGCATCCTGGCCGGGCTCGACATCCCGCCGATGATGCCGCTTCACGACGAACACGTGCTGAACCGCAGCTTCTACCTGCTGCACGGCCTGCCGGGGCGCTACACCGACGGCGGCGTGCTGGTGGAGCGCAACTCCGAAGCCAACGACGGCGTATCGTCGGTGATCATCGGCGGCAACGATTGGGCCGGCGCCTGGGCGCGGGACGCCGACGGCGTGCCGATGTACGCCACGGTGCCCGGCGGCGAACAGCAGCGCGAAATGGCCTTCCGCTCCGGCGTCAACATGGTGATGTACGCGCTCACCGGCAACTATAAGTCCGACCAGGTGCACCTGCCGGCCATCATGCAGAGGCTGACGCAGTGAGGGGCGATCATTTCAAACTCGATTGTCGTCCCCGCGCCCGCGGGCGAAGCCCGCTCACCTTGTTGTTGGCGCGCGCTTACCGCGCGCCGGGGAACCCATTACTCTACAGACCGGAACGACGCGACCTGCGCGACGCTTTCGGAAGCACACGTGCTCTCCGGAACCGCCCGATGTTTATTGTGGGATGGATCCCCGCTTTCGCGGGGAGGACAGTTGGGGGTGGTGAACCATGACCGGCATCACCTTCACACCGCTGGTGCCGGCGCCGTTCCTGATTCTGCTGTGCGTGTTGGCGGCGGGGTTGATTGGGTATGGCCTGTGGCACCGCGCCAAGGGGGCGCTGGTGCGGGCACTGCCGATCCTGGCGCTGATCATCGCCATCGCCGATCCGGAGCTGGTGCAGGAGAACCATACGGCGCTGAAGGATGTCGCGGTGGTCGTGGTCGATGAAAGCGATTCCCAAAAGCTCGGCGCGCGCCAGGAGCGCACGGCCAAGGCGCTGGAAAAACTCACCGCCGACCTGGGCGCGCTGGAAGACCTGGAAGTCCGCACCGTGCATGCGGGACGCGGCGACGCGGCCGGCGGCCAGAGCGGCACGCATCTGTTCGACGCGCTGGCCGGGGCCTTAAGTGACGTGCCCGCGCAGCGCTTCGCCGGTTCCATCCTCATCTCCGACGGCCAGGTCCACGACGCGCTGCCGCCCGAGCGCGCCAAGCAGATCAACGCGCCCTATCTCAACGCGCCGCTGCATTTGCTGATCAGCGGCGAGCGCAAGGAGTTCGACCGCCGCATCCGTGTGGAAAACGCGCCGGACTTCGGCCTCGTCGGCCAGACGGCGAAGGTGCGCATGCGCGCCGAGGACACCGCCGCCGCCAAGGACACGCCCATCACCGTCACCATCAAGCGCAACGGCGGCGCGCCGCAGCAGATCACGCTGCCGGCCGGCACCACCACCGACGTGCCCCTGCTCATGGAGAACTCCGGCGCCAACGTGTTTGAAGTGGAGGTGGCCGCGGCGCCCGGCGAAATCTCCACCGTCAACAACCGCACGCTGGTGTCGATCAACGGCATCCGCGACCGTCTGCGCGTGCTGCTGATCTCCGGCCAGCCTCACGTGGGTGAGCGCGCGTGGCGCAACCTGCTGAAGTCCGACCCCAACGTCGACCTCGTCCATTTCACCATCCTGCGTCCGCTGCACAAGGACGACGGCACGCCCATGAACGAGCTGGCGCTGATCGCCTTCCCCATGCGCGAGCTGTTCGAGGAGCAGCTGAAGGACTTCGACCTGATCATCTTCGACCGCTATTCGCAGAAGGGCCTGGTGCCCTTCCAGTACATGGCCAACATCGCGAGCTATGTGCAGCAGGGCGGCGCGGTGATGCTGGCCGTGGGCCCCGAATATGCCGACAGCTTTTCGTTGTTCGGCAGCCCCTTGCAGAACGTGCTGCCGGCCGAGCCCACCGGGCGCATCTTCAACGGCGTGTTCCGCCCGCATCTGTCGGACGTCGGCGCGCGCCATCCGGTGACCTCCACCCTCGCAGGCGCGCTGGGCAACGCCGCGCCCGCAAGCGCGGAAAAACGCGGCGAACCCAACTGGGGCCGCTGGCTGCGCCAGATTCAAGTGACCAAGGGCGCCGAAGGCCAACAGGTGCTCACGGGCCACGAAGACGAACCGCTGCTGATTTTGGATCACGTCGGCGAAGGCCGCGTGGCGCTGCTGCTGTCGGACACCATCTGGCTGTGGGGCAAGGGCTTCGACGGCGGCGGCCCGCAGACGGAACTCCTGCGCCGCGTCGCGCACTGGCTGATGAAAGAGCCGGAGCTGGAGGAGGAATCCCTGACCGCCCACGTGAAGGACGCGGGGCTGCAGATCACGCGCCGCAGCCTGGCCCCGGAAGAAGCCGCCGTCACCATCACCCTGCCCGACGGCAGCAAACAAGACATCACGCCGAAAAGCAGCGGCGGCGGCGCGTTCACCGCGCGCCTCTCCATCACCGAGCCCGGCGTCTACACCCTGACCGACGGCAACAAGACCGCGCTGGCGGCTGTTGGAACGCCTAATCCGCTGGAAAGCTATGACGTGGTCGCGGGCGAAGACAAAGTCGCGCCGCTGGCCGCGGCGACGGGCGGCGGTGTCTACTGGCTTGAAGACGCCGTCGCCCCCGCCCTGCGCCGCGTGGTGCCGGGCCGCGTCGCGCACGGGTCCACCTGGATGGGCCTGAAGGCCAACAAGCAGTTCGCCGTCACCGGCGTGACGCAGACGCCGCTGTCGCCCGTCGCTCTGATCTTGCTCGCGATCATGGCCGGTGCCATGCTGGCCTGGTGGCGCGAAGGCAAGTAACCCGCGCCTCCATAAAGACAGAGCGAAGAAGGCAAGCAGCCGCCATGCAAACCATCGCGACAACGGCGTCGGCTTCGGATTCGGCTTCGGAAGCCGCCCGCCTTGCCAAACTTCTCGATTATCAGATCCTCGACACCGCGCCGGAACAGGAATTCGACGAGGTCACCGAAATCGCCGCCAAGCTGCTCGGCACGCCGATCTCGCTGGTCTCGCTGATCGACAAGGACCGCCAGTGGTTCAAGGCGCGCTACGGCCTGGGCGCCGCCGAAACCCCGCGCGACCAGGCGTTTTGCGACCACGCCATCAAGGCCGACGACCTCTATATCGTCAACAACGCCGCCGAAGACCCGCTGTTCGCCGCTAATCCGCTGGTCACCGGCCATCCCAACATCCGCTTTTACGCGGGTGCGCCGCTGATCACGCCCGACAAGTTCCGCCTCGGCACCCTGTGCGTGATCGACACCGCGCCGCGCGAGGGCCTGGCCGAGGAAGCGCAGCGCATCCTCACCCTGCTGGCCAAGATGGTGGTGAACCAGATGGAAAGCCGCCGCAACACCGTGCGCGCCAAGCACCAGGCGCGCATGATGTCGCAACTGGCCGAGCACACGGTCGCCCTGGCCCAAGCCAAGGACATGGCGCAGCTCGCCGCATTGCTGACGGACTCCGCGCGCCGCATGGTCGTCGCCGACGCGGCCGTTCTGCGTGCCGGCGAGCAGGTCACCGCCGCCACGCGCGAGGGTATGAGCGGCGAACCGCCGCCCGCCCTGCCGTGGCGCGAACGCAGCGCCGCGCTGCGGGCCCGCAAAACCCTCAAGCCCGCGACCTTGAAAGATCTGCCCGCGCCGGAGAACGCCGTCATCAAAGGCGCCTGGATGGGATTCCTCCTGGGCCTCGACGCGCAAAACCCGCGCGGCGATTTTCAGATGTGGCGGCAGTTCACCACGTCGTTCACCGATATGGAGACGGCGATGCTCACCGACCTCGTGCGCGTGGCGGGCGCGGTGGCGGAACGGCTCCCCGGCGGGCGCTAGATGTTTCGTCCCGGCATTTTGCGGCGCGGGATTGTCCATGCGCCGCTCAATAGACGTGAAGGGTGCGCAACAGCATGATCGGCAGCGGCCGTCCCGCCGCCGCCGCGTAACCCGCGATGGGCGGGTTCTGCTGCACCATGGCCGGCCACGCGGCGGCGGCCTGGTCCGGTGAAAGCTGTTCCGCGCTGACGCGGCGTTTTTCACGACCCACGCGGATGTCGATGTCGGGATGGGCCTTCAGATTAAAATACCAGCCCGGCGCCTTGGCCTGCCCGTTGTTGGAGCCGAGCACGAGAATGCCGTCGGGATGCGGATAGTATTGCAGCGGCACCGGACGCGAAGCGCCGGTCTTGGCGCCGATGGTGTACATGAGCACCATGGGCGCACCGAGGTTCCCGCCAATGACCCCGCGCGTGTGGTGATAGAGAAAGCGGTGGACCTTGGTGAAGAGAGCGAAGTTGGGCATGTGCTCTTAATCCCTTGCTCCGCGCGACGCAGCAGGTGGCTGTTGTATCCGAACGGCGCACTCCTCGCTAACAATCTATCAATTGGGCTCATCTGCCGTTCAACCGCTACAATTTGCTGTTGTTCTTGTTATGTTCTCTGGTAAATTGTGGTCTGGGGTACGCATGATAAGGCATGGGCAATTCAGATCGGTGTTTGCAATGTTAAATGGGCTTCATCGGCTGGGCGGCGCTAAGCACGCTCCGACCGCAATCGATTTGTTTTCTGGCGCGGGAGGAATAACGCTTGGACTTGCTCAGGCTGGCTTCGATGTTCGTTTAAGCGCTGATATCTCAGCCGCCTGCGGGGTCACACATCAGCGCAACTTTCCTCGTATTCCCTTTTTGCAATGCGACGTGAGTCGCGCATCGGCAGACTCTTTTTTAAAGCACGCCAGAGTTAAACCCGGGGAGTTGGATTTGCTCATCGGCGGCCCGCCGTGCCAGGGCTTTAGTATTTTGGGTCGGCGTGAAGCCGACGATCCTAGAAATGGATTGTTTCGTGATTTTTTTAGGGTGGCGTCCAAGGTAAAGCCGAAGGTCGTCGTTATAGAAAACGTACCCGGCTTAGCGACTTTAAATGACGGATTGCTGCTTCAACAAATTGGGCGTTCTTTCGATCGTGCCGGATACAATGCCGATTGTGCAGAATTGCTAGCTGCTCAATACGGTGTGCCGCAGATGCGTTGGCGCATGTTTTTCATCGGTTGGCGCAAAGATCTTGGACTTAGTGGACTTGGGTTCCCGGCGCCTACTCACGGGCGTCGTGGCATTGGCGACCTCGTGCCCAATCACACGATCTCTCCTGATGATATGAAAGGTTTCGTGTCTATTAGAGATGCCATTGGGGATTTGCCCGTCATTAACAGTGGTGAGTTGCTGAGCATTTACGATGGGAAGCCTACAACAACATACCAGCGCCTTATGCGCGTTGGCATGGGACGGCGATTGTATAATCACTATGCGCCAAAGCTTTCGCCACAAAACTTAAGAAGAATAGAACACTTGAAGCCGGGCGAAGATTGGCGAAATCTTCCCTACGAGCTTTTACCTCGCGGCATGCAACAAGCTTTACGCAAAGACCATACGCGTCGCTATCGGCGAATGACATGGGAGGGGATCGCGCGCTCAATTATCACGCGATTTCGCGATCCTAAGTCGGGCGAGTACATTCACCCGAGCCAGAAGCGGACCATTTCAATTCGCGAGGCTGCGCGCATTCAGTCGTTTCCTGATTGGTTTGAATTTACAGGGAACTACTCTGAGCAGTACGAGCAAGTTGGCAATGCCGTGCCGCCGCTTCTAGCCTCCGCCGTCGCGATGGAACTTTATCGCGGGCTAACCGGCGCAGTAAAAGATTCAGACCCGGTGAAATCTCGCTACAAATTTGTGGCGTGATGTCTACGAAGAAGTCTTCAAAAGATCGCGGCAACTTCATAAGCGAATGGTTTGGGCATCGCGTCTATCCCATCGTTAACGCCGCGAACCACGCTTTAGCGGATCAAGCAAGCAAGGCCTGCCCGTTCCTTAGTGTGGCAAAAGGGATTAAGCAGGAGTGCATCAAGAAGGATGCGGCTCAGGGCCTCTGCACCATAAGCAGCGTAAGCAACGCGGCTAGACGGGATTGGCTAGCCTGTCCTTATCGTGCGTTAAGTACAGAACTGCTTGACGCATCCACGCGTCGTTTATTTGGCGTCGACGCAGATGGCGTAATTTTTATTGTTCCGGCGGTTCGATTGGCGGACGCGGAAATAAAGGAATTGGTTCGCGAGCGTCTCGGTGGCGGCGAACGCGTATTTATATACTTCGATGCGAAATTAGGTGGCGAACTTTCAATTCCTTCGACAGAGCGTTCTCCGGAATTTTCATTTGATGTCACGATATTCGAAATTTACGCCGTGGGTGCAACACCGCACATAGGTCGCTTTGGGGTTTTGGAAATTCAAACAATGGATTTTCACGGTTCATACAAAAGTGCCGTGACCAATCTGAATGACGCGCTGCGTTTGCACGGAGCTACCTTTCCTGCCGAGCTGCAACGCAATCAGCACTGGCTTTCTGATAAAGTAGAAGGCCCGAATATTGCAAACGTATTCAAACGCACCTTCTATCAGATGATGTTCAAATTCCAGTTGGCGACAGATGAACGTTGTGCGGGATGCGCGCTTGCTATTGCGGCTTCTGTTTGGGATAGCTGGCAGAGACATTTGGCTGCCCCCGCGCTTACGCCCGCACCCGATGGCACCTTCACGCTATTCAAGCCTGGAACGACATCTTCAGGTCATATTCCAGCTTGGGTGTTGGTATTTGATACCGACGTGTCGGCCCCGCAAACGCCCAGCCCCTTGACCTTTTCGAAGGTCATTGCCACCGACGCCCCTTCGATTTCGTATTATGCTCTGGAACAAGCGCCGGCCGCCGCATTGGAGAACATTTACAATGCGGATGGCTTGTTTGGGCTAATGGTTCGGCGTGTTTACAAGGTGTGGCCGGAGCTGGCAGCAACAGTACGACTGTGACAATTAGGCATTTTTAATTCAGCGTCGGCTCCAGTTCCGCTCTTACCTTCTGGCGAAAGGCGTCAATCGCCACCAGGTTATTCCCCATCTTCACATGCCAGAAGGTCCAGCCGTTGCAGGCGGGGGCGCCTTGCACGGCGGCGCCGACCTGGTGGATGGAGCCGCGGTGGGTGGCGGAGATCAGCGTGCCGTCGGCGCGGACTTTGGCGGTGTAGCGGCCCGAGGGGTCGGACAACACCGTGCCCACCGCCAGCAGGCCGCGTTCCACCACGGCGCCGAAGGGAATGCGCGGTTCGGTACGTTTGCTGGGCGTGGTCAACATGGTTTCATCCGCGATGGGTT
>JAIEMI010000234.1 GCA_019752235.1 Rhodospirillaceae bacterium | reverse complement strand
GACTTCGCCAGCCCCGGCGGACGCTTTGTCTATCTCGGCTTCGGCTTACCCGCGCCCTTGGGCCCGCGCGATTTCCCGCAGACCAACGCCGGTGCGCCGGTGGGATCCATCGTTCCGCGCTCCGCCGACCGCGACGCCGACGACAGCGGACAGTTCGGCGTCGCACTGCGCTATTTGCTGTCGAACTTCAACGACACCGAACTCGGCATGTACTTCGTGCGGTATAACAGCCGCACGCCGGTGGTCAGCGCGCACAGCGGCACCTTGGCCGGCCTCGTCGGCGGCAACTACGCCGGCTCGGCCAACTACTACCGCGAGTTCCCGGACGGCATCAAACTGCTGGGCGGCAGCTTCAGCACGGCGTTGGGTGAAACCGGCATCGCGCTGCAGGGTGAATACGCCTACCACTGGGATCAGCCATTGCAGGTGGAAGACGTCGAGCTGCTGTTCGCGGCGTTGTCGCCGCTCGATACCTTACTGCCTTTCCCGCCCGCGATTCAGCCGGTATTCCGCCGCAACCAGTTGGGGGCGCAGGGCTTCAACCAGGACATCCAGGGTTATCGCCGCAAGGACTACAGCACGGCGCAGTTCACCGTGACGGACGTATTCCCGCAGGTGGGCCCCTTCGATCAGCTGACCGTGCTGGGTGAAGCGGGCTTCATGTGGATCCATAACATGGAGAGCAAGTCGGTCCTTCGTTACGAAGGCCCGAACACCGTCACCAACGCCAACCCGTTCTTCACCACCATCGGCCGCCAGCCCGCGACGGAACCGATTGCCGGCTTTGCCGACGCCTTCTCCTGGGGCTATCGCCTGGTGATGCGCGGTGAAATCAACAACGCCATCGGCGCGGTATCGCTGTTGCCCACCATCGCCTTTAATCACGACGTTCAAGGCACGTCGCCGTCGCCCATCAGCAACTTTGTCGAAAAACGCAAATCGCTGAGCTTTGGGTTGGGCGCCAACTACCTGAATAACTGGCAGGCCAACATCGGCTACACGACGAACATGGGCGGTGGAAAATACAACCAGCTGCGCGACCGCGATTTCCTGTCGTTCACCGTCAGCTACTCATTTTAGGGAGACGTGCCATGCGTAACCTTATCCTGGCCACCGGAACCCTGGCCGCAGCTATTGCCTTGCTGTCCGCGCAACCCTCCGCCGCCAAAGTCACGGCGCAGGAAGCCGCGGCGCTGAATGCCACGCTGACGCCGCTGGGCGCCGTCAAAGCCGCTAACGCCGACGGCAGCATTCCGGCATGGGAGGGCGGCATCACCACCGCGCCTGCCGGCTATCAGAAAGGCAAGGCGCACGTCGATCCCTTCGCCGCCGACAAGCCGCTGTACGAGATTACCGCGGCCAACATGGCCCAGTACCAGGCGCTGCTGTCGCCGGGTCAGCAGGCCATGCTGAAACGTTATCCGACGTATAAGCTGAAGGTTTATCCGACGCGTCGGTCCGCCGCGTTTTCCAAAGACATTTATGACGCCGCGATAGCCGATGCGACCACCGCGGAGTTGACGCCCGACGGCAACGGCGTGAAGAACGCCACGCGCACCAGCCCATTTCCGATTCCCAAAAGTGGGCTGGAAGCGATTTGGAACCACTTGCTGCGTTATCGCGGCGAGACCACCGAGCGCAGTGTCAAACAGGTGACGCCGACGCCCGATGGTGCGTTCAGCCCGGTGCAGTTCACGGAAAAAGTGCTGTTCGCCTATAACCAGAAGGGCGCCACCATTCAAAGCATCAACAACCGGCTGGCGTACTTCCTGCAGGAAGTGACCGCGCCTGCGCGCTTGGCCGGTACGATCATTCTCGTGCACGAAACGCTCGACCAGGCCGCCGAGCCGCGCAACGCCTGGACCTATAACCCCGGACAGCGGCGTGTGCGCCGCGCGCCCAACATCGCTTACGACAACCCGGGCACGGCCTCCGACGGCCAGCGCACCAATGACCAGCTCGACATGTTCAACGGCGCGCCGGACCGCTACACCTGGGAACTGAAGGGCCGCCAGGAAATGATTATCCCCTATAACACCTACAAGCTCGAAGGCGGCTTGCCGGTGAACGAGGTGGTGAAGCCCGGCCACTTGAACCCGGAAGCGCTGCGCTACGAGAAGCATCGCGTGTGGGTGGCGGAAGCCAAACTCAAAGCCGGCACCAGCCACGTTTACGCCAAGCGCACGTTCTACTTCGACGAAGACAGCTGGCAGGCGGTGGTGGTCGATAACTACGACAGCCGCGGCGAAATCTGGCGCGTGTCGGAAGCCTACGGCATCCAGTACTACGAACAGCCGCTGTTCTGGGACAACGTGCACGCGCACTATGATCTGCAGAACGGCCGCTATCTCGCCTTCGGCATCAAGGACAAGGACGACTACGTCCGTTTCGATGCGCCCTTGAACGTCGGCGATTTCTCGCCGGATTCCCTGCGCCGCGAAGGCGTGCGGTAAACAAAACGTATGCGCGCGGGTGTTCTCCTTGGTGCGGTTCTGCTGTCCGGCTTTGCCGGAGCGGCGGAGCCGGCCAAGCCCCCGCCGCGCACGTATCCCTTAGCCGCCAAGTCCCTCGTGCTTGCAGCGGCGGTCGCCGGCGATAGTCTCGTCACCGTCGGCGACCGCGGCTTCATTCTAAGTTCCTCGGACAACGGCCAAACCTGGAAACAGCATTCCTCGCCGGTGGAGGTCATGCTCACGGGCCTGCACATGAGCAGCGCCACGCACGGCTGGGCCGTGGGACACGACGCCGTGATCCTGAACACGACCGACGGCGGCGTGACGTGGACCGAAAAGTTCAAGGACGCCGACCTGCAAACGCCGCTGTTCGATATCTGGTTCGAAAATGCCATGCGCGGCATCGCCGTGGGTGCGTATGGTCTGATCTTGGAAACCGGCGACGGCGGCGCGACGTGGGCCGAACGGCGCATCAGCGAGGATGAGCCGCATCTTTATACGATCACGCCGTTGAATGGCGCGGTCTATGCCGTGGGTGAATTGGGCAGCGTTTTTAAAAGCACCGACGCGGGCGCGAACTGGACGGCGCTGGAATCACCTTACGCCGGAACTTTCTTCGGCGGACTTGCACTGAAAGACGGCGGGCTTCTGGTTTACGGCCTGCGCGGCAATTTGTTTCGCAGCGATGACGGCGGCGGGAGCTGGACGGCGCTCAAAACCGACACCGAAGCTTCTTTACTCGGGGCGACGCAGCGGGCCGACGGATCGGTTGTCGTGGTTGGGTTGTCGGGCACGATTCTGACCAGTGCCGATGGCCGCACGTTTACACGCACGACACTGGCGGACCGCGAAGCCCTGGGCGGGGCGGTGGAGACCGCGTCCGGCAAGCTCCTGCTGCTCGGTGAAAAAGGCGCGCATCCGTGGGAGGCCCCGCGGTGAGCCGTTTCATCAATTGGCTGGCGGACCTGATCTACGGGCATCGCAAGGTGACGTTGGCGCTGTTTGCGCTGATCACCGCGGTTCTGGGCTATGAAGCGTCGCGGCTGCAGATCGACGCGGGCTTCGAGAAGCAACTGCCCCTGAAGCATCCCTACATCCAGACCTTCCTGAAGCATCAGGACGAGTTCGGCGGCGCCAACCGCCTGTTGATCGCGGTGAAAGCCCAGAAGGGCGACATCTTCACGCCGGAATTCTTCACGGTGATGAAGCAGGTCAGCGACGCCGTGTTCCTGCTGCCCGGTGTCAACCGGTCGACCGTGCAGTCGATCTTCACGCCCAATGTGCGCTTTGTGGAGATCATCGAAGGCGGCTTCGCAGGCGGCAACGTCGTGCCCGCCGATTTTACGCCGACGCCGGAGATGCTGGCGACGGTGCGCGAGAACATCCTGAAGTCGGGGCAGGTCGGCCGTCTGGTCGCCAACGATTTCAGTATGGCCTTGGTCAGCGCGCAACTGGTGGAAGTGGACCCCGCCACGGGCGCCAAGCTCGATTATTTCAAGGTCGCCGACCAGCTTGAGAAGGACATCCGCGAGAAATACCAGACGCCGGGCTTCACCATCCACATTGCCGGGTTTGCGAAAGTCATCGGCGACGTGGCCGACGGCGCGCTGGGCGTGGTGGGTTTCTTCGCCATCGCCTTCCTGATCTCGGCGGTGCTGGTCTACTACTTCACGCACTCCGTGCGCATGATGCTGCTGCCGCTGATCTGTTCGCTGATCGCCGTGGTCTGGAATATGGGCCTGCTGACGGTCTTCGGCTTCGGCCTCGACCCCATGTCGATCCTGGTGCCGTTCCTGGTGTTCGCCATCGGCGTGTCCCACGGCGTGCAGAAGATCAACGTCATCGGCGAAGGGCTGATGGCGGGTATGGACGGCTTCACCGCCGCCAAGACCGCCTTCAAGAAACTGGTGGTCACGGGCGCGGTGGCGGCCCTGGCCGACGTGTTTGGGTTCCTCACCATCCTGCTGATCGACATCCGCATCATTCAGGAGGTCGCGATTACCGCCAGCATCGGCGTCGGCTGCGTGATCCTGACCAACATTTTCCTGATCCCGCTGCTGGCGTCTTACATGCACCCCGGGCCGGGCTATAAGGCGCGCCTGGAGAAGGCCACCGCCGCGCGCGAGCCCGTGTGGCGCTTCTTCGCGTCCTTCACCGAACCCAAGCGCGCCGTGATCGCCATTGCCGTCAGCGTAGTCCTGGGCGGCTTCGCTTATATCCAGTCCCACAATGTCCGCATTGGGGACGTCTTGTCGGGCGTGCCGGAACTGCGGCCCGACTCCCGCTACAACAAGGACGACGCGCTCATCACCGGCAGCTTCTCCATCGGCACGGATATCATCCAGACCATCGTCGAAACCGTGCCCAACGGCTGCATTCAGTACGACGTCATGGACATGATCGACCGCTTCCAGTGGGAGATCGCCAATGTGCCCGCGGTGCGCTCGACGCTGTCCATGCCCCAGGCGGCCAAGCTCACCAACGCCGGCTACAACGAAGGCAATCTGAAGTGGCGGGTGCTGCCGCGTAACCCGCAGACCCTGGTGCAGGCGACCCAGGGCGTGGAGACCGTCACCGGCCTGCTCAACCGCGACTGCAGCGTGATGCCGGTGGTGATCTTCATGGCCGATCACAAGGCCGAAAGCATCGCCGGGGTGGTGGACGCCGTGAAAGCATTCGCCGCCACCCATGACTCCGACCTGCACCGCTTCAAGCTGGCGACCGGCAACGTCGGCGTCATGGCCGCCACCAACGAAGTCGTCGCCGAAAACGAGTTCCGCATCCTGCTGTGGGTCTACGCCGCCATCATCGTGCTGTGCTTGGCGCTGTTCCGCGATTGGCGGCCGACGGTGGCCATCATCCTGCCGCTGATATTGGTGTCGATGCTCTGTTACATGCTGATGGCGTTCTTCGATATCGGCCTCAAGGTCTCGACGCTGCCGGTGGCGGCCCTGGGCGTGGGTATCGGCGTCGATTACGGCATCTATATCTTCGCGCGGCTGCAGGGTTTACTGCGCCAAGGCATGAGCCTCAACGAAGCGTTCTTTCGGACCCTCCAGGTTTCCGGCAACGCCGTCGTCATGACCGGCCTGACGCTGACCATCGGCGTCGGCACGTGGATCTTCTCGGCGCTGCAGTTCCAGGCCGACATGGGCCTGCTGCTGGCGTTCATGTTCATGGCCAACATGCTGGGCGCCATCATCCTGCTGCCGGCCCTCGCGCGTTTTGCCATGCCGGATAAAGAAAAGAATAAACAAAAAGCCGCGTAGCGAACCGCTGACAACTCCTGTAGTTTTCGGGGCCCGTTTCAGCGAGTAATGTGCATGCCGCCGATTATTTCCATCTCGAACCTCACCAAGACCTATGCCTCGGGGCTGCAGGCCCTTAAGGCCGTCAACCTGGAGATCAATAAAGGCGAGATTTTCGCGCTGCTGGGGCCCAACGGCGCCGGTAAGACGACGATGATCAGCATCATCTGCGGCATCGTCACGCCGTCCACCGGTACGGTGCTGGCCGATGGCCATAACATCCTGAGCGACTACCGCGCGGCGCGCTCCAAAATCGGGCTGGTGCCTCAAGAACTCAGCACGGACTCCTTTGAAACCGTCTGGACCACCGTCACCTTCAGCCGGGGCCTGTTCGGCAAAGCGCCGAACCCGGCCCACCTTGAAAAGGTCTTGCGCGACCTGTCGCTGTGGGAAAAACGCAAGGACAAGATCATGACGCTGTCCGGCGGCATGAAGCGCCGGGTGATGATCGCCAAGGCGCTGTCACACGAGCCGGAAATCCTGTTCCTCGATGAACCCACGGCGGGGGTCGACGTGGAGCTGCGCCGTGACATGTGGGAAATGGTGCGCAAGCTGCGCGAAAGCGGCGTCACCATCATTCTGACCACGCACTACATCGAGGAAGCCGAGGAGATGGCGGACCGCGTCGGCGTCATCAGCAAGGGCGAGCTCATCGTGGTCGAGGAAAAGACCGCGCTGATGAAAAAGCTCGGCAAGAAGCAGCTTACGCTTCATCTGCAAGACCCCATGACCGCGATCCCCGCCGAGCTGGCGGAATGGCGCCTGGAGCTGAAGAGTGACGGCCACGACCTGATCTATACCTTCGACGCCAAGGGCGAGCGCACGGGCATCCCGTCCTTGTTAAGGCGCGTGGCGGATTTGGGCATCGCCTTCAAGGATCTGAATACGAGTCAGAGTTCGCTGGAAGATATTTTTGTCAGTCTCGTCAGCGGCGGAGAACAGACATGAGCGTGCTTGCTTTCAACCGTCACGGCGTCTGGGCGATCTACCGGTTCGAGATGTCGCGCTTTATGCGCACCGTCTGGCAGAGCTTGGTGACGCCCGTCATCACCACCTCGCTGTATTTCGTGGTCTTCGGGTCCGCCATCGGCTCGCGCATGAACGAGGTTGATGGCGTGGCTTACGGCGCGTTCATCGTGCCCGGCCTGATCATGATGACGCTGTTCACGGAAAGTATCTTCAATGGCTCCTTCGGTATTTATTTCCCGAAGTTCACCGGCACGATCTATGAACTGCTGTCGGCGCCGATTTCCTATGCCGAGGCGGTCATGGCCTATGTCGGCGCCGCGGCGACCAAGTCCGTGGTGCTGGGGCTGGTGATTTTGGCGACGGCGTCGCTGTTCGTGCCGCTTAAAATTCTGCATCCCGGCTGGATGATCGCGTTCCTGGTGCTGACCGCCGTCACCTTCAGTCTGTTCGGCTTCATTCTCGGGATCTGGGCTAAGGGCTTCGAACAGCTTAATGTCGTTCCCATGCTGGTGGTGACGCCGCTGACCTTCCTGGGCGGCGCGTTCTATTCCATCGACATGCTGCCGCCGGCCTGGCGCACCGTGACGCTGTTCAACCCGGTGGTCTACCTGATCAGCGGTTTCCGCTGGAGCTTCTTCGGCACGTCGGATGTGGGCGTGGAGGTCAGCCTGGGCATGACGTTGGGCTTCCTGGCCATCTGCATCGTCGCCGTGGCGTGGATTTTCAAGACCGGATACCGGCTGAAGAATTGAAGGTTAACGAACCCTTTAGAATGGCGGCTTAGGCTGTCGGGGCGATATCCCGTGAAACCGGATGGCCCATGACCGAGCGCTCTCCCTATACAGGCCAGGACTTCGGCGACGACAAGTTCTGGCGCAGCGGCGTAGCTGAAGCGGATCCCATGGCGCTCCGGGATGTTTACCGCAAGCGCTTCGCGATTGGTCCGGATGATCGCATCGCCACGGCCGGCTCCTGCTTCGCGCAACACATCGCAACGCATCTGACCCGCAACGGCTTCAACGTCCTGGACGTGGAGCCGCCGCCGCCGGCTTTATCCTTGGAAGAGGCAAGGCAGTTTCGCTACAGCACGTTTTCCGCGCGCTACGGCAATATTTACGCCGTACGCCATCTTTGGCAACTGTCGCAGGAAGCCTTCGGCCTGTTCACGCCCGGTGAAGTGGTGTGGACGAAACAGCAGCGCTATTTCGATGCGTTGCGTCCCACCGTCGAACCGGCGGG